>JBGSUF010000202.1:0-30648 GCA_041736285.1 Hyphomonadaceae bacterium
CCGGCGGCGTTGCCGGTGGCGCCAACGTCAGCGCCGATATCGACGCGGCCGTTGAGGCGGAAAGCAGCGCCTTCGACAGCCGGGATGGTCAGGTTGGTGAGATAGTTGCCGGACACGAGGCAGGTGGTCAGGCCGCCCTTGGCCGTGCCGGTCGCAAAGCCGGTCGGGCAAGTGGCGGATCCGCCCGTGCCACCGCCGCCGCCGCCGCCGCCACCCGTCGGAGGTGTGCCGGGCGAAGTCGCCCCCGGAGACGCAATGTCGCTACCTTGAGAACAGGCGGCGACGAGAATGAGCGCCAGCGCGCTGACAGTGCTGCGGAATGTCATGGAAACCCCTCGGAGTGTGAACACCAAACCAACCCCTCTAGGAGGCCAGCTTGGCACCCGGTTAACGTTTCGCAGTGACACTCCAATGACCGTTTTATTTAGTTATTATGACAGCCACGTCATGTTTCCGTCATGAAGTGAAATGGTGCAGTTGCGAGACCGGGTAATCCAAAACGCCCTGAATCGTCAGTAACCTGAGCATATTCCAAAAGGTCGCTCATCGTGCATGCGTGATGAACGCTGCGTCTGGTAACAACCGAAAAATTTTATGGAAAGGATGGTACCGCCTCCCCGGTTTGAACGGGGGACCTCTAGATCCACAATCTAGCGCTCTAACCAACTGAGCTAAGGCGGCAAATGGCAGGCTCATAAGGCGAGCCGGCGTGGTCAGTGAGACACAGTCTAGCACGTTGCCGCGCCGCGCCAATCCTGACCGGACGCGCCTTTTCGTATATTCGGGCGTGGAGATCAAGAGCCAAACCGCTCGGGGCCGCCTTGGGGACGACCGGGCGGCCATCGGGATCAGCACGCTTGTCATTGCGTGACGCCTCCGTCATCCTTCGGCAATTGAAATTGGAGTTGCGGATGATGCAGGACACCAGCGAACGCGTCGAAGAGATTATCGGCGTTGCGATCATCGGCGCAGGTTTTTCCGGGCTGGGGATGGCCATCGCGCTGACGCGGGCCGGTCGGCGAGACTTCGTCATCCTCGAAAAGGCAGACGGCATTGGTGGCACATGGCGCGACAACACCTATCCCGGCTGCGCCTGCGACGTGCCGTCGCATCTCTACAGCTTCTCCCACGACCTGAATCCGGGCTGGTCACGCATGTATCCGCAGCAGGGCGAGATTCTGGCCTACCAGAATGACGTGGCCGACCGGTATGAGCTTCGTCCCCACATGCGCACGGGGGCGCATGTCACGCGGCTGGACTGGGATGACACCGCCTTGCTCTGGACAATCACGACCGCAGATGGCCGGACATTCAGGGCGCGCGCGGTCGTGTCCGGCATGGGTGGACTGCACATTCCCGCCTTTCCTGATCTGCCGGGCATGGCCGACTTTTCCGGTTCATCATTCCACACCTCGCACTGGAATCACGACACCGACCTGACCGGCAAGCGGGTGGCCATCATCGGCACCGGTGCCAGTGCCATCCAGGTCGTCCCGGCCATCGCCCCCAAAGTCTCCCACCTCACCCTGTTTCAGCGGACACCGCCATGGGTCGTCCCGAAAGGTGACCGGGCAATGTCGACGTTCGAGCGCGGATTGTTTCGCACCATCCCCTTCGCGCAACAGGCCTATCGCTGGGTGATCTACGCGCTGAACGAAGTCCGCGCCATCGGCTTCACCCGTCAGCCGGAGCGGATGTTGCGCGGTGAAACGGAGGGCCGCGCCCATATTGCACGCCAGATCGCCGACCCGGAACTTCGCGAGAAAGTCACGCCGAATTACCGCATTGGCTGCAAGCGGGTGCTGATCTCGAACGAATACTACCCTGCCCTCGCCCGCGACAATGTCACGTTGGAGACAGACGCCATCGCCGCCGTCACGCCGCAAGGGGTGCGCCTCGTCGACGGACGCGAGATTCTGGCGGATGTCATCATATATGCCACCGGCTTCAAGCCATTCGACATGATGGAATCCACCACCGTCACCGGGCGGGATGGCCGCGACCTCGCCGCCGAATGGGGGCAGTCGCCAAATGCGCACAAAGGGATCACCGTGTCGGGCTATCCCAACCTCTTTTTCCTGATGGGACCGCACACGGGCCTTGGTCACAATTCGATCATCTACATGATTGAGTCGGCGATACGCTATGTGATGGACGCGCTCGAGACGCTCGATAAGCGCGGCGCGGCGGCACTGGACGTGAAACCGCAGGCGCAGACGGCGTTTGTGTCCGATGTCAAAGAGAGGCTCAAGGGCACGGTCTGGGCGACGGGATGCCGCTCCTGGTACATGAACGCCGATGGTGAGGTGCCGACGCTCTGGCCGGATTTCACCTTCAGGTATCGCCGCCTCACCGCCCATCTCGACGCGGAAAACTATCATTTCACGCCGCCGGGCAAGGCCGATCCTTTGCCCTGAACAATGGGCTGAACACGGAACATGAAAAGGCCCCGCCGCTGTGAGCGGCAGGGCCTTGGCATTTTCATCGGGTCGCCCCGACCCTGGGTCAGATCGGGCGAAGGTCAGATCAGATCATAGCCCTTGGCGTTGATATACTGGACCAGTTCTGCCGCGCGCCGACCCGGATCGGGGTGGGTGGACATGAACTCCGGCGGGCGCTGGCCAGCGGAGTTCTGGTCCATCAACTCCCACAGGCGAACCGATTCGCGGACCTGATAGCCGCCCGCGTGCATGTAATCGACGCCGAGCTTGTCAGCCTCCAGTTCATGGCGGCGGCTGTAGGGCAACAGGATGCCGAACTGAACCGCTGCGCCGCCGAGCGCAACGATCTCGTTGCCGTATTTCTGCAGCTCATCGGACGAGGCGATCGCGACCGATCCGACGGCGAGGGCGATCGACGTGCCCGCCTGCATCGAAGCGCGCTCGGCCGCGTGGCGACCGTCGACATGGCCGGCCTCATGTCCGAGAACGGCTGAAAGCTGATCGTCATTCTCGGTCAGGTCGGTGAGGCCGCGATACACGCCGACCTTGTTGCCCGGCATGACGAAGGCGTTGACGTCATCGGTGTCGAACACCGCAATGTCCCAGTTCTGGGAGGCGTAGTCATAGCCACGCACTTGCGCGCGAGCCTTGCCGGTGCGCTCCCAAACGTTCAACACGCGCGAGCGAAGACGCGAATTGCCGGTTTGCGGAACCTGCTTTTTCATATCGTCCCAGGCCGTCGCGGCCATGCTGGCGAGAGAGGCTTCGTCAAAGCCCGGCAGTATGAACTGGCCTGCGCCGGTCACGGGGTTGGTCGAGCAGGCCGTGGCAATCGGGATGACCGTCCCGGCGGCAAGACCGGTAATGATTGCACGTCGCGACATTTCGATCCGCGGCGCCCCCTCAACCACTTCGGCAGGCAGGGCGTCCGGCAGGTCAGGTCGTTTCTTCATGGTCATACAACATCTCCATCTTGTGTCCGGTCAGCCCTGAACTGCGGCCCGGCAACGCTTCCGGCGAAGGCAATCGCTCGGCGTCGGTCTGACGCAACGGAACGGCTTTCCTCCATCGATCTGCCATTGTTAACATGAACCCGGAATGAGAGCGATACGGCTTGTGCGCCGACAATCACCAAAGCCGAAGCCCCGGAGGGATCCCCGCCATGACACATGTGACCGAAGCCGTCCTGAAGCGGATCTCTACCCGCGCCTTCACCAGCGAACCCGTCTCAAGAGACGTGATCGCCCGGTTGCTGGAAACGGCCCAGCGCGCACCGTCCGGGGGCAATCTTCAGCCCTGGCGCACGATCGCAGTTTCCGGCGCTGCAAAGCAGGCCGTCACAGACCTGGCCCTTGCCCGCCTTTCGGAAAACCCCAGCGGGGAGCCGACTGACCGCGACATCTACCCGCCCAATCTCTGGGAACCCTTGCGCTCGCGCCGCTTTGCCGTGGGCGAGGAGATGTACGACCTCCTCGGCATCCCGCGTGAGGACAAGCTGGCGCGCCTTGGGTGGTTTTCCCGCAACTACAACTTCTTCAATGCGCCTGCGGCGCTGTTCTTCGTGGTCGATACCCGGCTGGGACACGGCCAGTGGGGACATGTCGGCATGTATCTGCAGACCATTGCCCTGCTCGCCGAGGAGGCCGGCCTCGGGACGTGCATGCAGGAATGCTGGGGAGTCCTGCGCCAGACACTGAAACAGCATTTCAGCCTTGGCGAGACAGAGATGATCTGGTGCGCAATGGCCATCGGGCACCCCGACAGGGACGCTAAGGTGAACCAGCTCCGCACCGCCCGCGCAGCCCCTGAAGACGTCACCGAATGGTACGGCTTCTGACACCGGTTCGCCGGACCATTGCCCGATAACGGTCCCTTTTCAGAGGCCTGATGGGGTTATGGATATTTCACGACGAGGCTTCATCACTGTCCTTGGCATACTGCCGCTGATGCCGGCAATGCCGCCGCCCCTGGCTTTGCGGATGCAGGTCTGGCCGATGGCACTGGCCACCGCCGCCCGCTCGCAGGTTGGCGTCACAACGCTTTATGATCCTGAATACATCCGGCTGGACTATCCCATGGGCGATGTGCCGATGGATCGCGGCGTCTGCATCGACGTCGTCGTGCGGGCCTACCGCGCGGCCTTCGGGTTCGACTTCCAAAGAGCCATCCACGAGGACATGCGCGCAAACTTTGCGGCCTATCCACAAGATTGGGGGCTGACGGCGCCCGATCCCAACATCGACCACCGACGCGTTCCCAACATCGAAAGCTGGCTGCGCCGCCACGGCCATTCCCTGCCCCTGCCAAGGCTCTCGGACGGCTGGCAGGCCGGCGACCTGATGACCTGCCGGGTCAATGGACGGTTGCCTCACATCGGGATCGTCAGTGACCGCAAGAGCCGCTCGGGACGCCCGCTTGTCCTCCACAATATCGGCCTCGGGACGCGGGAGGAGGATATTCTCGGCATTCACCCGAATGAGGCCCGCTTCCGCTTCTCGCCCTACGTCTGAGCCGCGGTGACGACGCGACGACCACGCCAAGACGAGGCGCTGATGACACGTTGAGGACGCGTCGATGATGCCGGGGTCTTTCCCGTTTGCACCGGGCTTCGCTGCGCGCTAAGCCGGAGCACATGAAAATCGCGACATGGAATGTGAACTCGATCAAGGCGCGCCTGCCGACCGTTCTGGAGGTGCTGAAGGCGATCGACTGCGACGTTGTCTGCCTGCAGGAAATCAAGTGCGAGACCGACAGCTTCCCCTACCTTGAGATCGAGGAACTCGGCTATAACTGCACCGTCCACGGCCAGAAAAGTTATAATGGCGTCGCCCTTCTCTCCCGTTTCCCAATCGAGGATGTCGTGCGCGGGCTGGACGATGACGACAGCGATGCGCAGTCCCGCTACGTTGAGGCGCTGGTCTTGTCCGAACGCCCCGTGCGCGTCGGCGGGCTGTATCTGCCCAATGGCAATCCCGCGCCCGGCGACAAGTTCGACTACAAGCTGAAATGGATGGAGCGGCTGGAATCGCGCGCCGCACAATTGCTGGCGACCGAAGAAGCCTTTGTGCTGTGCGGTGACTATAACTGCATCCCGCGCGATGGGGATTGCTGGGATCCGGCACGGTGGGAGGGCGATTCCCTGTTTCGTCCGGAGACGCGTGCGGCCTACCGGCGCCTGCAGGCCCTCGGCCTCACGGATGCCTTCCTGCAGGCTGACGGCCGCGCCCATGTCTACACATTCTGGGACTATCAGGCCGGCGCCTTGCCGAAGGACCACGGCATCCGCATCGACCATCACCTGCTCAGCCCGCAAGCCGCCGACCGCCTCGACGCAGTCTCCGTCTACAAGGCCGCGCGGGCGCTGGAAAAGCCCTCAGACCATGTCCCGGTCATCATCGAGATCGCTGGCTGACGGACCGCCCGGCGCGGTGCCAGGCCGCCCGTCTGCCGTCTCGCGTCAGGGGTTTGCTGCGCGGTCTTGTCTTTTGCGAGAGTGAGCGTTCCCGGCCCTTTGACGTGCCTTGGGCCCTTCTCTATCGCGCCGTGCAGGTGCGATTGTACCAGCCGGCATCCGCATTGAACTGCAATGACGCCGATTGCAGCGATGCATTCAGCGCCTCTGCTTCCGCTTTCAGTGCGTCATAGGCGGCGCGCTTGGCCTCAGCGTCGGCCCGTTTGTCGTCCGACCATGTCTCCATCGCAGCGGCGTCCTGCCAGGCATCGCCTGCATCCTCTGCCGCCAGTGCGACGGCGGCGAGCTTCTCCTGCTGCGCCTTCAGCGCGGCGTGGGAGGTCGGCAGCGTCCTGGCCAACTCGCTGCAACGGGCCGCCTCATCGCCTGTCAGGGCTGTCGCTGGGGCGGCCACCGCACCGCCAAGGAATGCGGCGAACACCATTGCAGGGAATAACCGGATCGCAGTCTTCATGTCGTCAATCTCCTTCGATCGGCATTGCGAGGTTTGATGCCCGGCCATATCGCGCTTTTGCCGGGCGAAGCGCCGACGGCGGTAAATCTCACCTTGGCGCGCAAAGCCACGCACTTCATTTCCCTCGTAATTTCAATTCATACCCGTCCGCGTTTGAACCGTCTCTGAACGCGCCCGCCGCATTCATGCCACGCCGTGACACTCTGCCGCCACAACTGCCGGGCCATCCGCCCCGTGCCCTCACAGGCTTGACGCAAAGACACCCCTTTTCAATCGCGCCACGCTGGCCCACCCTTCGCGCCTCAGCAAAGTGCCAGATCATCGGATCATCGAGCAAGGATTAACGACGTGTCCAACTCAATCTTCACCTACCGGCACACGGGGCACGTGTCCCGCATCGCCTTCAACGATCCGGCGACCCTGAACGCGATCCCGCCGGAAGCGGCAGACGCTCTTTCCGCCCTGCTCCGGCGCGCCGAAACCGAGGCCCGATGCGTTATCCTGACCGGCGAAGGAAAAGCCTTCTGCAGCGGAGCCCGGCTCTCCGGCGTCATGGCCCCGTCTGACGGAAGCCGCCCTGACCTCGGCCAGGCGCTCGAAACCGCCTACAACCCCCTCATCCGGACCATGCGTGACCTGTCAATCCCGATCGTGAGCGGTGTCAATGGCGCCGCCGCCGGCATCGGATCCTCGCTGGCGCTGATGGGTGATCTCGTGATCGCGAGTGATACGGCCTACTTCCTGCAGGCCTTCATCAATATCGGCCTCGTTCCGGATGGCGGCGCGACGTGGATGCTCCCGCGCTTCGTTGGGAAAGCACGGGCGATGGAACTGGCCTTGCTTGGCGACCGCTTACCCTCTGCCAAGGCCCTCGCATGGGGCCTTGTCAATGAAGTCGTTCCGGCCGAATCGCTCGAAGCGCGTATTCACGAGGTCGCCGAGCGTCTCGCCAACGGCGCGACCGGCGCAATCTCGATGACGCGAAAGCTGATCTGGGCGGGCCTTGGTTCATCCCTTGACGATCAACTTGACTTCGAGCGTCAATTACAGCGTGATGCTGGACACACTGAAGATTTCGTCGAGGGGGTATCAGCATTCGCCCAAAAGCGTAGCGCTCGTTTCGTCGGTAAATGAGACAGTTCGTTTCAACTGCAACCATTTCATCAGATGACTGTTCATTCTCGGTGGAATGTGTCAGTTCAACATCGACGCCGCGCGAGAGTGTAGGCGCTCACATGCAGTCTGCCTGATCAGCCAAGGTCCCTGATGTCCGCTAACAGCAGAAAGCTGTAGCAGCATTGTCGGCTCAGACAGAAAAAAAAGAGAAACAAATTCTGGAGTAGCATGATGCAAACCGAAACCAACCCGCGCAAGCGCGCGAGGAACGCGAAGCCAAAGATCGAACGTGCCGCGCTCAAGCTCTTTGTCGGGACTGGCGTGGACGCGGCCACCACGCGCGAGATTGCCGAAGAGGCTGGCGTCTCGGAAGGGGCACTTTACCGACACTATAAAGGCAAGGACGAGCTTGCCATGGCCCTCTTCATGGAAACCCACAATCGGCTAGGCAAGATGATGACCGAGGCGGCCGCATCCGCCGACTCGCCGCCGGAGAAAATCCGGGCGATGGTCGAGGCCTATTGCAAGATCGCCGATGAAGACTTTCTGTTGTTCTCCTTCCACCTGTTGAACCTCAACCGCTTCCTGCCATTCGACACCCGCCGCGAAGACGACCCGCTGACACGAATCGAGACGATCATCGCGGAAATGATCGACGCCGGCGTGATCCCGAAGGGCGATCCTGCGCTGCTGGCGGCGATGTGCCTTGGCGTCGTCACCCAGAGTGGCCAGAACAAGGCTTACAACCGCCTTCCCGGGCCGTTCATGGCGCATGTCGATGCGTTCACGAATGCGATCGTCGCGATCCTGAACAATCGCTGAGAACGCGATGGAGGAACTGGCCCCTTCTGCTGACCTGCCCAGTGCGGGACCAGGCGGGGGGCCAGATATCCGCGCTTTCATATAATATTCTCTTCCGAACCAAACCGTCTTCTGTCATCTGTTCTGAGGGCTGCTTTTGGCCCCCTTGATTGCCAACGGGACCGGAACCTCCGACATGATCAGAATCAAGACAGCCGTGGGGGCCGCTCTGGTCTCGCTCGCCAGTATCTTCGCTGCGTCGTTTGGGGGCCTCGCGGCGGCTCAGGAAACTTCGGCCGTAAGTCCGGGCTGGGTCATCGGGAATTTCTCCCGGAAGTTCGAGTTCCGGGGATCGATCGGCGATGATGACATCTACTACGACGGTGTCATGCTCTACACGGGCGACGCCACCAAGGCCGGCGTGATCCTGACCTGCAGCGAGCGGTTCGGCACCGGGACGGCCCTGACATACGCGCCGCGCGATTTCTCGACCCTGTTATACGAGCCCACCGCTGTCCGTCGCATACGCTTTGTGCCGCTGCGCATCATTGTCGACGGCGACCGCGGGGAGTTGCGCAATTACCTTCACCGCCGCGCGGTCAAACTGGTCGAGGCCATGGACGACTCAGACGACCTGCGCCTGATCAATGCCATCGCCCGCAACAAGCCCGTGCGACTGGAGATTTCAGGTCTGGCGAATATCGACCTCGACCTGCCCCCGGCTGATGACAATTTCCGCGCCTTCATCGCGGCCTGCCCGGCCCTATCCTACAAGAGCTAAGGCAGGTCCCGAGCGATCAGAACTGATCGCAAACGCGAACATGCTGCGGCCCAACGAGAATCCGGGGAAGTGCGAACGCGGGGGAGGGAGAAAGCGAAGACACGAGAAAAAGCCGCCGGTGCATCCGTTATCGGCGCGTCCGTGATTTCAGTGACAGGCGGCAAGGACGCGCTGCCCGCCAAACCCCTTTCGGTGGTCGTCAAAGGACGCAGGTCACTCCGCCGCCGCCGGGACGATGGTCACGCTCTCACCGCACCCGCAGGCGTCGGTCTGGTTTGGATTGCCAAAGGTGAAGCGCTCATGCAGCAGGGTCGACTCAAAATCCACCGTCGAGCCAAGCAGAAACAGCACCGCCTTGGCATCGACGACGATTTTCACGCCCTTCTCCTCGACAATCTCATCGAACTGCGCCGGGGCTTCGACATAGTCCATGACATATTCCATGCCCGCACAGCCGCCATTCTTCACGCCAACACGCAAATACCCCGCGCCCTTATCAGCCATAATCTCCGACACGCGCGCCGCAGCGGCATCGGTCAGGCTAACGAGTTTGGGTCTGGGTCTTCTGGTCATGCGCTGTATTTGGGCGGAAAGGGCGGGTGGATCAAGGGGGGATATCCGATCCGCCCATTATGATTTAAGTCCTGAATCGCGTGGTTTGAATTGGGGGGACTCGATGAACCTATCCACATGCCCAGCCGTCACGTTCGTTCTGACCCGCGACCGAACGCAGTCACAGCCCTTTTATCAGGATGTTCTCGGCCTCACCCTGCTCTGGGAGGATGATTTCGCCGCTGTGTTTGACCTAAACGGCGGCGCAATTCTGCGCCTGACCAATATTGAAAACCACACACCAGGTGCCCACACCATTCTTGGCTGGGCGGTGAGCGATATCCAAAAAGCCATGAACGACCTCAGACAGAAGGGTGTCAGCTTTATTGTCTATGACGACATGACTGACGAACACGGGGTTTGGACCGCGCCGCACGGGGCTGTCAAAGTGTGCTGGTTCAATGATCCAGACGGCAATAATCTAAGCCTGACGCAATCCTGAGCGGACCGATCCACAAAGCTACAGCATATTCAGCGCCAGCCGCGCCTCATCCGACATGCGCGAGGAATCCCAGGGCGGATCGAAGGTGAGACGCACTTCGACATCCATCACGCCGTCCACCCCCCGGGCGGCATTCTCCACCCAGCCTGGCATGTCGCCCGCCACCGGACAGCCCGGAGCGGTCAGCGTCATGTCAATGTCCACCTTCCGGTTGTCGTCGATGTCGACCTTGTAGATCAGGCCGAGTTCATAGATATCGACGGGAATTTCCGGGTCGAACACGGTCTTGAACGCCGTGATCAGGGCGTCCGTCAGTCGGTCCAGTTCATCCTGGGGTATGGCTGACACGGCTTCCGCCTCCGACGCGGACGCCGTTGTTGCATTGACGTCGAGAACGTCGCGTTGACGCATGTCATCTGCCATTCTTCACTCGCTTCATTGCCCGCTGGCTAACACTATACCAGCATACGATGCGCCTTGCCGAGGGCTTCGACAAAGCGATCAACATCTTCGAAATTATTGTAAAGCGCGAAACTCGCACGCGCTGTCGCGGTAACGCCGAGATGCTCCATCAGCGGCTGGGCGCAGTGCTGTCCAGCACGGATGGCGACACCATAGCGATCAAGGATCTGCGCAATGTCATGCGGGTGAGCCCCCTCGATCGAAAAGCTCATCACAGCGCCCTTGCCTTCCGCTTCCCCGTGAACCCGCAAGCCGTTGAACCGGCGCACCCCCTCGCGGGCGCGGTCATAAAGCCGCGCCTCATGTTCGGCGACGCTGCGGCGGTCATACTGCAACAGCCAGTCGATGGCCGCGCCGAAGCCGATGGCTTCGAGAATGGCGGGTGTTCCGGCTTCAAACCGGTGCGGCGGGTCATTGTAGGTGACGCGGCTCTCGGTGACGGTCTCGATCATCTCGCCGCCGCCCATGAAAGGTGCCAGCGCCTGCAACGCGTCCATCCGCCCGTAGAGCGCACCGCTGCCCGTCGGCCCATAAATCTTGTGTCCGGTCAGCACGTAGAAATCGCAGCCAATGGCCTGCACGTCGACAGGCAGGTGAACGCCGGACTGGCAACCATCGAGCAGCACCAGCGCCCCGGCCGCGTGCGCAATCTTGGTGATGGCGACTGCGTCTGTCACCGTCCCCAGAACGTTGGACATATGCGTGATGGAGACCATGCGGGTGCGCGGGCCAATAGCGGCCTTCAGCGCATCCATGTCCAGCGCTCCGTCAGGCGTCAGACCCACCCAGCGCAGCACCGCGCCATAACGCTCGCGCAGGAAATGCCAGGGCACGATGTTGGAATGATGCTCCATCACCGACAGGACGATTTCATCTCCCGGCCGGATCGACGGCGCCAGGCCGTAGGCCACAAGGTTGACCGCCTCTGTCCCGCCGCGCGTGAACACGATCTCATCAGAACTTGCGGCATTGATGAAGCGCGCCACCTTGCCGCGCGCCGCCTCGAAGGCGTGTGTCGTCTCATTGGCCAGCGTGTGAAGCCCGCGATGCACATTGGCATAAGCGCCCCGCATCTGCCCGGCCATCGCCTCGATGACGGCTTCGGGCTTCTGCGCGCTGGCGGCGTTGTCGAGATAGGTCAGCGGATACCCGTTCACTTCCCGCGACAGGATGGGAAATTGCGCCCGGACTGTCTCGACGTCGAAGGGACCGGTCATGACCCGACCGCCCGCAACCACACCCCGGCCATGGAGAGCAGCGCGCTCTGCTGTCCCTTGTCCGTCATGTCGTCAAACGCCTGCGCGATGTGGGCCTCGGTCAGTATGGCGCGGGCCTCCTCAAGCGGGATGCCCCGCTGGCGCATGTAGAAAAGCCCGGCCGCATCAAGGCCGCCGCAGGTGTTGCCGTGCGCGCATGCCACGTCGTCTGCGTAGATTTCCAGTTCCGGCCTGGCATCGACCTCTGCGCCGTCTTCCAGCAGGAGGGCGTTGTGCTGCATATCCGCGTCCGTCTTCTGCGCGATCCGGGGCACATGAAACTTGCCTTGAAACACGCCCTTGCCGCCTTTGCGGACGGCGCCCTTCGTCACCTGACGTGTCTCACACCCCGGCGCGCCATGGCGGACATGGCTGGTCAGATCGACGTGCATGCCGTTCCCGGCCAGATAGCCCGCGTTGAGCCGCGCTCTGGAGCCTTCTCCCTGATGCACGAGCCGTGTCTCGATCCGCGTGCGGCCAGCGCCGAAGGCCAGCACGAACTGCCGAAACTCGGCCTGCGCATCGAGGGTGACCGACGCGGTCACCGCCTGCATTTCCTCGCGCGTTCCGATTTGCCAGACCGTGCGCTCCACCGCTGCGCCCGCCTGCAGGGTGAACTCGACCAGAGCGCCCGAGAGGCCCGCGCCGCCGCGATGGCTCTCCATCCAGTTCAGCCGGACACCCGGCCGCACGAGGATGACGATCCGGGCAAAACTCGTCTCGCCAACGCCATCAAAGATGGCATGGATCGGCCTGTCCGGCGTCTCGGTGACTTCGATCATCAGCGTGTTCGGACGGTCGGACAAAGCCGCCGTCAGCGCCCCGAGTGGGCTGTCTTCGGCTCCGCCGAACGCCTGGGCGTCATCCTTGCGAAACGCGCGCACACCTTTCGGCAGGTCGCCGTCGCCCATCAGGCGGCTGCCGGAGAAATGCAGGACGGACGCGTCGCTGCCGCCCAATACGTTGACCCGCTCACGCTGAGCCGGACTGCCGAGCACGGCCCGCGCTGCCCGAAAATCACTCCAGCGCCAGCCTTCCATCCGCCGATGCGGCAGCCCTGTCCGGGCGAACGCCTCAAACGATCGCTCGCGCGCCGCATTTGACTTCAGCGCGCCATAACGGGCGATGAGCTGCAATTCCGCCGGTGTCGGATCGGCAATGAGTTCGCGCAAGGGGATAGACATCATGCGGCCTCGCCGAGAACGCCATCATATCCTTCCTGCTCAAGCCGCTCGGCCAGTTCGGGTCCGCCTGACGCAATGATTCGCCCGCCTGCCAGAACGTGCACGCGGTCTGGCCGGATATGGTCGAGCAGGCGCTGATAATGGGTGATGACGAGCATGCCGCGATCGCTCGCCCGAACGGCGTTGACGCCATCGGCGACAATTCGCAGCGCATCAATGTCGAGCCCGCTGTCGGTCTCGTCCAGAACAAGGAATTTCGGCTCAAGCATCATCATCTGGAAGATTTCGAGCCGCTTCTTTTCACCGCCGGAGAAGCCCACATTCAGCGGCCGCTTCAGCATGTCGGTATCGATCTTCAGCTGCGCCGCCACCTCCCTCGCCTTCCGAAGGAAATCGGGGGCAGAGATTTCGGCTTCCCCGCGCGCCTTGCGCTGGGAATTCATGGCGGTGCGCACGAAAGTCATCACGGGCACGCCAGGGATCTCGACAGGATACTGGAAGCTCAGGAACAGCCCCGCCGCCGCGCGCTCCTCCGGCTCCATCGCCAGCAGGTCCGCGCCATTGAGCGTGGCCGTGCCCGATGTGACGGTGTACCCGTCGCGCCCGGTCAACACGTAAGCCAGGGTGGACTTCCCGGCGCCGTTCGGTCCCATGATGGCATGGACCTCCCCGGCCGGAACCTCGAGCGAAAGGCCTTTCAGGATCGGCGTGACATTGTCTTCGCCGCCGACAGTTGCCTGGAGATCATCAAGTTTGAGCATGACACGCATATGGCGTGACTTGCCGGTGATTTCAAAGGAAATCGAACCGGCCGATCACAGTTCCCGCCCCGGCTACTCGCCGCAAAACCGCTTCTGCGCGTCCTCTGCCGACAAGCCAAGGCTTCCCATGGCCTCGCCAGCCAGAACAGAGCAGCTTTGGGTCACCTCTCCATCGGGCGTTTCCTCGACAAATTCGATCAGCGCCGTGGCCACGGTTTCGATCCGGCCCGGTGCAAAGCGATGATAGCCGACCTCATAGCTCATGGCGCTGGAGCGGGCCGACACGCTGAACATTCCGTCGCCGGCCGGTCCGAAGTCCACGCCCGAAATCTCACCCAGCAGCGAGAACTGACGGTCCTCCCCGGTGCGGCGCCAGACCGTATAAACGGTGTTGACATTGCCGGTCATCACCGGAAGCAGCAGCTCGTCCGCGCCATCTGCGTCAAGATCAGTGAATGCAGGCACCGCGTAGGTGTTTTCTTCGAAGCCATCAATGCGTTGCAAGGGGCTGCCATCCGCGCCGATCAGCATCACCGAAACCGATGTGGTGCCCATGTCCGAACCGTCGCCATACCTCACCCGCCCGGACAGCCCGCTTGTGTCGGCAGACTTGATCGCGCAGTCACCGCGGATCTCAGAGGCGTCCTCGATATCGTTGGCCCCGCACAGTGGCAGTTGCGCAAGGTCCAGATCGCCCGACATGATGACCGCATCCTCGGGAAGTGTGCGCGCTTCACTTGCCTCACGCACCTCCGGCTCGCCGCCACATGCCGCGAGCACCGCCGAAAGAACCATCACGCAGGCCCAACCCCGCGCCGCCTTATGCCTCAAATGCATCGATCCACCCTCCCCCCGATCATCATGGTCGGGAAGTGTCGGACCGCCGCTGGCCGGCGTCAAGCCGCGTGTTGTCAGCCGACGCTGCCCTCTAGGCTGACCTCAAGCAGTTTCTGCGCTTCGACCGCAAACTCCATGGGCAGATGCTGGAGCACATCGCGAACAAAGCCATTGACCAGGAGAGCAACCGCCTGTTCTTCACCGAGACCGCGTTGACGGGCATAAAAGAGCTGCTCGTCGGAGAGTTTCGTGGTGGTTGCCTCGTGTTCCAGCGTGGCGTCCGTCCGGCGGTTTTCAATGTAGGGAATGGTGTGCGCGCCGCAGCGCGAGCCGATCAGCAGGCTGTCGCACTGGGTGAAATTGCGTGCGTTTTCCGCCCTGGCATTGACCGAGACGAGACCACGATAGGTGTTGCTTGAACGGCCCGCAGAGATCCCCTTGGAGATGATGCGCGAGCGCGTTCCCTTGCCAAGGTGGATCATCTTGGTGCCGGTATCGGCCTGCTGACGGCCATTGGTGACGGCAATCGAGTAGAACTCGCCGACACTGTCATCGCCGCGCAGGATGCAGCTGGGGTATTTCCACGTCACCGCCGAGCCGGTCTCGACCTGTGTCCAGCTGATCTTCGAGCGTGCACCACGGCAGTCGCCGCGCTTGGTCACGAAGTTGTAGACGCCGCCCTTGCCATCTGCGTCGCCGGGCCACCAGTTCTGAACGGTCGAATATTTGATCTCGGCATCCTCAAGGGCGACGAGTTCAACCACGGCGGCGTGAAGCTGGTTTTCGTCGCGCATCGGCGCCGTGCAGCCTTCGAGGTAGGAAACGTAGGAGCCCTTGTCGGCGATGATCAGCGTGCGCTCGAACTGGCCCGTGCCCTTCGCGTTCATGCGGAAATAGGTCGACAGCTCCATCGGGCAGCGCACGCCCGGCGGGATATAGACAAAGCTGCCATCCGAAAACACCGCCGAATTCAGCGTGGCGAAATAATTGTCCGTCACCGGGACGACCGACCCGAGATATTTGCGCACAAGCTCCGGATATTCGTGCATGGCCTCGGAGATGGACATGAAGATGACCCCGACCTTTTTCAGCTCCGCCTTGAAGGTCGTGGCCACTGAAACGCTGTCGAAGACCGCATCCACCGCCACGCGCGGCTTCTCGCGCGCTTCGGCAGCGGTCTCGCTCGCGCCCTCCACGCCGAGTAGGACCTCAGCCTCGCGGAGCGGAATGCCGAGCTTGGCATAGGTGTCGAGGATTTCCTGCGGCACGTCATCAATCGAGGCGTAATTGGCCCCCGACTTCGGCGCGGCATAGTAATAGGCATCCTGGTAGTCGATCTTTGGATAGCTCACCATCGCCCAGTCCGGCTCTTCCATGGTCAGCCAGCGCTCGTACGCTTTCAGCCGCCATTCCAGCATCCATTCCGGCTCGCCCTTCTTCTGAGAGATGAAGCGCACAGTGTCTTCAGACAGGCCCTTGGGCGCAAATTCCTGCTCGATCTCGGTCTCAAAGCCGGCGGAGTAATTCTCTGATGACAGAGCGCGCGCCGCCGCAACGGTGCCGGCGTCAATGCCGTCCTTCACCGTGGTCTCCTGCGCCTTGATATCGGCCTCGGTCTGATGGCTGCCGCAAGCGTCGTGCATGGCTCAATTCCTTGCTTTTGCGCGGGAAGACACTTTCAGCCAGGCATCGGCCGTCGCCGTGATGTCCTCCGGAACGCTGTTCCACCCATAGCTGGTGCGTATTGCAGACTCCGCAAGGGCATCATCAACACCCATGGCGGAAAGCACCAGTGACCGGCGCACCTTCCCGCTGGAGCATGCCGCGCCTGCGCTGACGGCAATCCCGGCCAGATCCATCGCCATCACCTGCGTTTCGCTGCGAAAGCCTTCGCGGCCAAAGCACGACGTGCCAGCCACGCGCGGCGCATCCTTGCCGAACACGATCGCGCCGCCCTCCCCCTCCAGCCGCGCCTCCATCGCATTGCGTGCCACTTCGAGTGCGCCGTATCCCGCAAGCGCCGAACGGGTCACGGCGACCCTGGCTGCCGCCGCAAAGCCCGCAATGCCGATCAGATTCTCCGTGCCCGATCTAAGTGAGCGCTCCTGCCCGCCGCCATACTGGAGCGCGGCCAGCGGAGCGCCCGGACGCACCCAAAGCGCGCCGACACCCTGCGGCCCGCCGACCTTGTGCGCCGACACAGCGAGGTAATCGACACCGAGCATGCCAACGCTGACCGGTATCTTGCCGAGCGCCTGCACCGCGTCGCAATGGACAAGCCCGCCTGCCGCCCGCACCAGCGCCGCCGCCTCTGCGACCGGCTGGATAACGCCCGTTTCATTGTTGACCAGCATGATCGCGAGCAACGGCACGCCTTTGCGAGCCATGTCCCAATCCTTCAGCGCATCGGCGAGCGCATCAAGATCAAGCTGCCCGTCAGGCGACACATACGCTGTTTCCACGATGCACCCGGCCCGCCCGGCGGCCTGCGTCACCGCCTCATGCTCGATCGCTGAAACCAGCAGCGTCGCCGCGCCGTCAAGGGCCCTCACCGCACCCTGCAGCGCGAGCGCATTCGCTTCGGTCCCGCCACTGGTGAAGATCACATCCTTCCCGGCCGAACCGATAGCCGCGCCGACATCGCTGCGCGCGTCCTCAAGCGCGGCCCGCGCCCGGCGCCCGAAACTGTGCACGGATGAGGGATTGGCACCCAGTTCCATCGCCGCCAGCATCGCTGTTCGCGCCTCGGGTCGGACGGGCGACGTCGCATTGTAATCTGCGTAAATCATTCTTCCAGACTAGATCAAATTAGCGTCCGATGGAAGCAGCGGCGTCATGCATCAGCCCCGCAGGCCGGGCGGCCCATAAGGCCCGAATCACGAAAAACTTGCATTTTGCGGGCCGCTTCCCTTATGGACCGGACCTTGCCGCTTCCGGTGAAGACCCTCCAAGGACCGCTCTTCATGCCCGAATTGATCATACCCGGCCCGGCCGGTCGCATTGAGGCCCGCTACAACCCGTCCGAAGACGACACGGCGCCGATCGCATTGATCCTGCATCCGCACCCGCGCGTCGGTGGCTCCATGCAGGACCCCGTAACGATCACGCTGTTCCAGACATTCGAGAAGCGCGGCTTCTCGGTCCTGCGATTCAATTTTCGCGGCGTCGGGCGGAGTCAGGGCAATTTCGACGCGGGCGCGGGCGAACTGGCCGATGCTGCCTACGTCCTCGACCACATGGAGGGCCTGACCGAAAGCCCGCGCCAGATCTGGGTCGCCGGCTACTCGTTCGGCGCCTTCATCTGCCTGCAACTCCTGATGCGCAGGCCGGAGATTGACGGCTTCATCGCGGTCGCCCCGCCGGCCAATCACTATGACATGTCCTTCCTCGCCCCCTGCCCGGCGTCGGGCCTGATCCTCTCAGGCGGCAACGACATGGTGGCCAGCCCGCATGATGTTGAACGCGGGCTGACAAAAGTGCGCGTGCAGAAGGGCGAAGTGATCGAGCGCGATGTCATCGAGGGCGCCAATCACTTCTTCCAGGGCTATCTGGAGACGCTCCAGGAACGCTGCCTGAAGTATCTCGACAAGCGCATGGCTGAAGACCCGGCCCTCAAGGGCTGACGCGAACCCGGCCCGAAGCGTCGGGAAGCCATGGGGCAACGCCCGGCGACACCGGTCATCATCAGAGAGCCGAACGGCATGCCATGAGCCATCTGCACCACGAAGGGCGCAAAGGCCGACTCAAGGCTGCGAGCGGGCCACCGGTGGCGGTTTCGGGTCAAATGAGGCGTTCAACTGCGCATCGCTCCATGCTAGTCCGACTGACGGCGGAGGCCCTCAAATGACGCAATACAATTCCAGTTTCCTGCGCGAAATGCACGCGCGCGGCATCATCAAACAACTCACCCACCCGGCTGAGATGGACGCCTACTGCGCGCACGGCATCCCTGTCGCCTATATCGGTTTCGATCCGACCGGAGACAGCCTCCATGTCGGTCATCTGATGTCCATCATGACGCTGCGTCGCTTTCAGCAGGCCGGCGGCAAGCCGGTGGTCGTGATCGGTGGCGGCACGGCAAAGGTCGGTGACCCGACCGACAAGGAGAAGTCGCGCCCAATCCTCACCGACGCGCAGATTGCCCACAACATGACGGGCATCAAGCGCGCGTTCGCGCCCTACCTCACCTTCGGCAACGGGCCGACCGACGCCATCATGGTCAACAATGACGACTGGCTGTCGCAGCTTGGCTATGTCGAGTTCCTGCGCGATTACGGCGTCCACTTCACCATCAACAAGATGGTGGCGCAGGATACGGTCGCGCGCCGTCTTGCCGCCGAGCAGCCCTACACGTTTCTCGAATTCAACTACATGCTGCTCCAGGCATATGATTTCCTTGAGCTTTACCGCCGACACGGTGTCCGTCTGCAGATGGGCGGCTCCGACCAGTGGGGCAACATCGTCAATGGTGTTGAACTGACCCGGCGTGTGGCGGGCGGTGAGGCTTACGGCCTGACAACCCACCTGATCACGACCGCGTCCGGCGCCAAGATGGGCAAGACGGCCGACGGCGCCGTCTGGCTGAACGGCGACCGGCTCAGCCCTTACGAGTTCTGGCAGTTCTGGCGCAACACCGAGGACGCCGATGTTGGCCGTTTCCTGCGTCTCTTCACAGACCTGCCGCTCGGCGAGATCGAACGGCTGGAGACGCTTGAGGGGGCGCAGATCAATGCCGCCAAGATCGCGCTCGCAAACGCGACGACAGCGATGCTTCACGGGCAGGACGAGGCCGGGCGGGCAGCGGCCACCGCGCGGGAGGTTTTCGAACGCGGCGGCACCGCCGAAGCTCTCCCCACCGCTGAAATTGGAGCCGATGAACTGGCCTCCGGCATGCCCGCTGCAGCGGGTTTCGTCCGCGCGGGACTGGCCGCCTCAAACGGAGAGGCGCGGCGCCACATCAAGGCCGGCGCGGCCCGGATCAACGACACCGTGCTGTCGGATGAGCACGCCAGCCTCGGCCAGGCCGATCTCCAGCCCGACGGGACGATCAAGCTCTCCATCGGGAAAAAGCGACACGCCTTGCTGAAGGCGACCTAGCCCACGCCTGCACCCTTGGGGGCGAGGCTGTCAGCCGCCGGAGTCGTCAACCGGCGCCTCCGGGGGTGGCAAGGGAATGAAATCCTGCGGCAGGAGCAGCGCCGCGTCCGGCTGGGATGCGGGAAGCTGGGAAAGATCGCTGTTCTCCGGGTCTTCGAAGATGCGCCGCAAGACGCCCGGCGTGACGGCCGACAGCGGATTGATCGCCACCTGCGCCTTTTCCAGCGTGCCTTCGACACTGTAGGTCAGCGAGAACACGCCCTCGCCCTCCCGTGAGACAAACAGGTCGCCGATGATCGGTATGCCGCCCAGCGCCGAATTGATCCCGAAGCTCGGGACCAGCACGCCATCGACGTCGATCATGCCCTCTGCGCCAAGCTCCAGCGAGCCCTTGATCGTCAGCCCCAGCGCAGGCCCGGATGCCCGCCCACCCCGAATGATGAAGCGTTCACCCATCATCGTGACGGGAATTTCGACGCGGGTGAACAAAACGCCCTCTCCGCTGAGCGTGTCGGCCAGTCCCCGCAGCGACGCCAGCGACAACACCTGCGTCAGAAGCGGTGCCCGCATCAACCGCGCCTCATAGAGATTGAGCGTGAACTGCGTCGGATTATCCCCGCGCTCCAGAACGCCGTCGAGCGTCATCCGTCCACCGGTTACAAAATCCACGTTGAAAAGTGCCGAGAAGACAAAGCCCGCATCGTCGGCGCCCAGGGAGAATTCGCGCTGTCCGTCGGCCCGCTCTGCCAGACGCGCGGCAAACGCCTGCCCCGGCGCAGTGTTTCCGGTCGCAACAAGGGCCGACACCCGCCCATCGCGGATGACGGCCTGAAACTCCGCGTCGCGCACATCCAGAACATCGTCCAGTTTCAGCCGCTCCACCTTGGCCAGCATTGACAGATTGCCCGTCAGCGTCTCGGTGCCGGCACCGGTCAGGCTAAGCCCGCCAAACAGTCCCGACGCATCGAGATAAGGTCCCTCCAGCAGCACCCGGACACCGTCCACCGGGTCGCGCGCGATCTGGCCGCTCACATCGAGCCGCGAGGCGACATAAGCCCGGCGCAGCGTAATGACGTCGACGCGGCCATCGGTGGTCATCCGGATGTCCCCGTCAAATTCCGCAGTTCTGCTGCTGAAACTGGCCGAGTATGCCGACGGACGCACAGACGTCGGCGCGCGAAACACCACGCTGGCCGACGCCTCGGCGCCCATCGGCTTGCGCAGCCCGATCTCGGTCACCTCGATGCGGGCATCGGAAAGGTCGAAATCGAAGTCGATCCGGTCCGTTCGCCCGCCATCCCCAAGCATGACCACGTCAACAGGCACTTCTCCCGAAAGATACGCGCGCACAAGAAAGCCGAACCTGTTCAGAACATCAGGGGTCACCACGCCAGACGCCTCAACGCGGGTCGGTGTTGGCGACGCGCTGGCGAAGTCGTGTCTGGCCGAAAACGTCATGGCCGAACCGATCGACCTGCCCCGCCCGTTCAGTCGGAGGCTGGCGGGATCGACGTAGAGATCGCCGCTGGCGGCCGACAGGTCCACGCCGGGCGCAATGCCGCTCAGGCCGGCATCCCGAAAACTTCCGGTCACGGTGTAGTCGAACGTGCCCAACGGCACATCCTCCCCGAGCGGCCTCTGCAGGACAATGCTTGCATCCGCCAGCCCGCTCACCCGGCCCACATCGAACCCTTCCTCGCGCCCAAGCGCAATTCGCGAATCCTGCAGCACGCCCAGCGCATCCGTGATCGGGCCGCTGGCCTGCGCCGTGACGGTCAGCGTCCCGCCCTGCGGCTTGAAGCGGGAAATCCCGACCTCGCCAGACCGAACATCCCAGGACGCGATCCGGCCCCTTGTCAGCGTGATGTCGAGGCTGTTGCCGCCCAGCCTTGCCACACCGGAAGCCTCCTCGATCGGCGGCATGTCCGGCAGGAACCGATAGCGTGCATCGTCGAACTGAAACCGGATCGTCATCGCCTCGTCGTTCAGGGCCTCATCGACGAGGCGACCGGGATAGAGATCGAAACGCATCGTCACATCGCTGATGCGGCCGGCTTCGAAGTCGCGCGACACATCGGCGCGCGCACGCGGGGCGAGAGTTGTCGGCCAGAAGGCCAGCACGTCGGCCTTCGAGACCGCCCCGTCGACTTCAAGGCTCGCTTCGAGAGCATAGCCGGGCCTCAGCCCCTTCTTGTCAAGGCCGCCCCATTGGAAGCGCCCCTGCGCCCGCCCGGTCATTTCCCCGCGCCGGAACTGCAAGCGCTCGAACGCCATGGTGGAGGCCGCCGCGTCCAGCGTCCCGCGCAGCAACACCTCGCCCAGCGTCACCGGCGCTTCGAAATCCGGTGTCAGGTCGAGCGTCATTGCCGGGCTTGTCATTTCGAACGGCAGCGGGCCGGTGCCGAGTGTGTCAAAGACGTTCTGCACCACAACATTGAAGTCACCCGACACCGGCCCGGCGTCGAGGCGGCGCAACTCGACCAGAAGCCGTTCGTCGGCGACATCAAGCTGGCCCTTCACATTCGCCGCATCGATGGCGACGGAAGATCCGGCGAACATCACCACACCCTTGCGCAGCGCCAGATCCCAGCCGAGGCGCTCAATCCCCTGGCCCTGGCGCGCACGAAGCGAGAGCGTTCCCGACAGCGGAAGGCCATTGCCCTCGTCCGTCGGCGCGGTGACCTCCTGCCCGGCAAGTCGGACGACCAGAGCCTCAAGTGACCAGTCCGAAAGGTCCACCTGAAGGTCCAGAATATCGCGCGCAGGGTTGGCCGTCAGCGATATCGCAAGACGCTCCGGCAGGCCGGCCCCGGGCGACAGCGCCTCCACCGAAAGCGCCATGCTGTCGTCGACGTCGCGCGCGAACTGGCCAGACAAGGCCGGGATCTCCGCAACGCGCACCCCCGCCGCATCGAATATTTCAACGGAAAAACCCGTGATCCGCAGCCGTCGGAGCGACAGGTCGGTCTCATCCGGAGCAATGCTGCGAAACAGCGACTCGCTGAAGGCGTTGATGCGATCCACGATCGCCCGCATGTCCAGCGCGGCCGCGCGGGGAATCGAGATGGTGACCTCCTTGCCGGCCACCTGCCAGATATCCCCTCCCATATGCACGACGCGCACCTGCCCGTCATCAAGGAGGAGTTCATTGACGCGCGCCCGGCCCATGATGAGGGCGCTGGCGTCGAGTTCGATCTCCGCCCGGCTTGCCCGCGCGCCCAGATCGCCATCCTTATTGAGCAGGCGCACATTCTCCGCCGTCACCTTGACGCGGCGTTCATCCGGCGACCACTCGAGCAGCACGCGGTCAATCTCGACCGGCTGGCCGCCCCGCGCGCCTGCAAGCGCCCGTTCGATATCGTCGCGAAACGGCGTCAGCTCGATCGGCCCGGCCGCCAGGCGCAGAACGATGACCGCCGCCGCGATCAGCAACAGCAGAAGCAGGGCGCCGAAAATTTCGAGAAAAAGGACCCTGGCGGTCTGGCGAACCAAGCTGATTGCTCCGGGCAGTGGGATGCGGCGCCCGCATATCCCTTGATTTGATCGACGACAGGCCGTTTCACTTTAGATCGGGTTTACAGCCATCACCATAGCGATGGCCGCATGAGGCGCAGGTGAACCGCAATCGGGCACGTTCGGGGCGGCGATTCGCACTGACGGGAGAAGGAGCACGACATGACAGTTGCCATCAATCTTGTTGCCGGGGACGCCGCGCCGCCCTTCACACTTCCGGCGACGGGCGAGCGTGAGGCGGTCAGCCTGGCCGATCATGAAGGCCATCACCTCGTCCTCTATTTTTATCCCAAGGACGCCACACCCGGCTGCACCACGCAGGCCACCACGTTCTCCGCTCATGCGGCCGCATTTGCGTCGGCAGGGGCCCACATCCTCGGCGTTTCAAAGGATACACTGAAAAGCCAACAGTCTTTCGCCGCGAAACACGGTCTGGCCATTCCACTCGCTTCGGACGCGGAGGGGGCGGTCTGCGAGGCGTATGGCGTGTGGAAGGCGAAATCCATGTATGGCAAGTCGTTCATGGGCATTGAGCGCACGACCTTCCTGATCGGCCCCGATGGACGAATCCTGCACGTCTGGAACAAAGTCAAAGTCCCCGGCCACGTCGAAGAAGTTCTCGCGACCGTAATGAGATTTGCAGAATAGACAGTTTTCGATCGCTAAATGGAGGATTGTTAACGGCGAACTTACCCGATCAGGCGAAAATTTTACGTGACGGCTGAGATTCGGGGTTCGCGATATGGTTATAATGCGTTACTTAAATGCCACGGGGCATGGGGCAGCCCGGCTGGTTCAGGCCAGCCGATCTTCAGTGAAACACCAGTCGTTGGGCGGCGAGAATGGTTGAGTTGCGTACACGGACGAAGAAATTCTTCGAACGGACGTTCCCAGAACGTCAAATCTATCACCGGTCTGGTGGAACTGTTCGTTTCATATCGATCTCACCCTGGCAACAGATGATGATGGCAGGTGGCGGCGCGGCCGTCGCGGCGTGGTGCGTTTACGCAACGGCGCACACCCTGCTTTCAGGTCCGATGATCTCCGCCGGAGCGGACGCTGACAGCCGGGAGATCGCGAAACTGGAGCGCTGGGTTGACCAGCTGCGCGCCGAGAACGCGCTGGCCCGGTCGCTGCTCGATGAACGCACCAACGCGTTCCAGCAGGCCACGCTTGAGTTCGAGCAGCGCCACGAGACGCTGAAACTTCTGCTCGAAGCTCTTCAGGGTGGCGAGGACATGGAAACCGCAGCCCTGCGCGGGGACGGCGCGTCCATTCTGGTCAAGGCGTCCATCGAGGAGGCGGAAAACCGTCAATCTCTGGAGCGGCCGATCATTACAGCCTCCATCGAGAAAGTCGGCCTTCGCGCGCAGATTGATACGCTGCGCGATGAGCAGATGCGCTTCCTTGACGAGGCCGAGGATATCGCCGTTGCCCGCGCCGAGGAAATGCGCGGCGTGCTCAGCCTCACCGGCGTCGGCATCGGGCGCATCGAACTCGACGAGATGGAGATGGGCGGCCCGCTGGTCGAACTGACCTCGGCCGTTCTCAGCAGCGAGTCGCTTTCACCGGAAGACCTCGACTTTGCCGAGCGCGTGGTGGACCTGTCTGCCCGGCTTGAGGAAGCGCGTTATTACGAATCGATGGTCTCCAGCCTTCCGCTCGGCGCGCCGGTGGGCGTTGAAGGCTACCGGATCACCTCCAATTTCGGCATCCGGACCGATCCGTTCTCGCGGCGGCCGAACTGGCATAACGGCCTCGACATCGCGTCGGGCTGGAACCACCCGATCACCGCTTCGGGGCCGGGTGTGGTTATATTTGCCGGATACAAGTCCGGTTATGGTAATGTGGTCGAAGTGGACCACGGGCATGGTTTCATGTCACGCTACGCCCACCTGAAATCCATCACGGTTTCACGTGGCGATGACGTCGCGATGGGGGACACGGTCGGCCTGATGGGGTCGACAGGGCGAAGCACTGGTCCGCACCTCCATTTTGAAGTGCTGTTCCACGGCAAGGCGTACGATCCGAGCAATTTTTTGAAGGCAGGAAAACATGTTCACTAAAGGCAAGGGCGATGGCCCAACCCAGACCACTTCCCCCCAGGACGTCGTTCGCCCGGCCGCTTCGCGGACCAGCGCGCGTGTCGTTCCGTCCATCATCTCGTCCGACATGTCCATCAAGGGCTCCGTCGTCAGCCAGGGTGAGATGACGATTGACGGCAAGATCGAAGGCGACGTGAAAGCCGACAGCATGACGATCGGCGCTGAAGGCGAAATCATCGGCGAAATCATCGCCCAGCAGGTTGTCGTTCGCGGCAAGGTTCGCGGCTCGATCCGCGCCCGCAAGGTTGATCTGGAAGCCGGCGCGCGCGTCTATGGCGATATCGTGCATGCACGCCTCGCCATTCAGAACGACGCCATCTTCGAGGGTCAGGTCAAGCACGCCGAGGATCCGATGAAGTCGAGCGGCGCAGCGGCAGCTGCACCGGCGGCGTCCCCGGCCCCCGCAAGCACGGCCTCAGCCAACACGACATCAGGCTCGACCGCGCCGGGAACCCCGTCCGGCACCTCGTCGACCACGACACCCTCTTCCACGCCCCCGACCTCACCCTTCGGCGGCGGCTCTTCGGTCTCGTAAGCCTCGCGCTTTCCGGGCCATCGGCACCTGAATACTTGAAGCCCCGCCGGAGCGATCCAGCGGGGCTTTTCGTTTGGAGCGCGCGGATGTGAGCGTCAGCCGCCCTCGACAACTTCTCCGGCCTGCGCCGCGAGAGAGGCGGACAGGAACAGATCAATCGACCCATTGAGCACGCCGTCAGTGTCGGATGTCTCCGTCTCGGTCCGCAAGTCCTTCACCATCTGATAGGGCTGCAGCACATAGGAGCGGATTTGCCGACCCCAGCCGATTTCCGTCTTGCTGTCATGCTGCGCCTGAGATGCGGCCTCCCGGATGGCGAGTTCGCGCTCATACATGCGGGCGCGGAGCATGTCCCACGCCTGCGCCCGGTTCTGGTGCTGGGAGCGTCCCGCCTGACAAGCGACGACAATGCCGGTCGGTTCGTGCGTGAGACGAACGGCGGAATCGGTCTTGTTGACGTGCTGGCCGCCGGCCCCCGATGCCCGATATGTATCGGTGCGCACATCTGACGGGTTGATCTCAATTTCGATCGTGTCGTCGATAACCGGGTAGACCCAGACCGAAGAGAAGCTGGTATGCCGCCGCGCGTTGGAATCGAAGGGCGAAATCCGCACCAGCCGGTGCACGCCGCTCTCGGCCTTCAGCCAGCCATAGGCGTTCTCGCCCTTCACCAGCAGGGTCGCGGACTTGATTCCGGCCTCCTCCCCTTCGTGGCTTTCGACCTCTTCGATCGACATTCCCGATTTCTCTGCCCAGCGAACATACATCCGCCGGAGCATTGAGGCCCAGTCCTGGCTTTCCGTCCCGCCGGCCCCCGCATGGATCTCTATGTAGCAGTCATTTGCGTCCGCTTCACCGGACAGGAGCGCTTCCAGTTCGGCACGTTGAGCGCGTGCCAGGGTCTCCGTCAGCGCGGTTCGTACTTCCGCCAGCAGGTCGGAATCGCCTTCACCCTCGGCCATTTCGGCAAGCTCGGTGTGCGCGGCGAGGTCGTCGGCAATGCCATTGACCTGGTCACGCATCTGGCCGAGCCGGTTGCGCTCCTGCATCAGCTTCTGCGCTTTCTGAGGATCATCCCAGAAACCCGGCTGCTCGCTCAAGGCCGTCAGTTCGTCATAGCGTCTTTCTGCATTGCCCCAGTCAAAGACGCCTCCTCAGCAGTCCCAGCGACTGCTTGATTCCGGAAATCATTGCATCGATATCTGCCGCCATGGCGCTTCATATCCTTCCTGGCGTGGTGGTTCGTGCGACGGGGGGTCGCCAATGCCGGTATGGCATCTCATGCATGGTTGATAGGCAAAAGGGCGGGAGGTTCAAGCCTGCCCGCCCATGATTTTGCGTTGCGGTCTCACCATTCCCCGTCAGTGAGAGAGCCTTCGACCACATCATCCGCCGGCAAGGGCTGATCGCCCGGGTTCTCGCCACCCGGCGCGCGCGTGCTTCCGCCCGATCCGAACAGCGAGTTGGAGCCGACATCGCTGAAGCTCACGCCAGGTTCTGTGCCGGGACGGAAGGCTTCGGTGATGATCTGGGAGCCTGCGGTCGGAAGCCCGCCGGTGCGCGCATCAATCTGAACGAGTCGCACGCCCCGCGGCATACGGAATGGCAGGGATGGCTCGTCCTCCAACGCGATCATCATGAAATCGGTGAAGATCGGCGAGGCCACGCTTCCTCCCGTCTCATTGCGTCCGAGCGACCGGGGATTGTCAAAGCCAACCCAGACGCCGACCACAAGGTCAGGTGAGAAACCGACAAACCAGGCATCGACATAGTCGTTCGATGTGCCCGTCTTGCCGGCCAACGGCTTGCCAACTCTGCGCGCGCGCCCACCGGTCCCGCGTTCGACGACGCCTTCCAGAAGGTGCACCATCTGAAACGCCGTAACGGGGTCCAGCACCTGCTCACGCGTGTCCGCCAGCTCCGGTGGTGGACCCTGATCCCAGGTCTCGGCCAGGCATCCCACACAGTCGCGCTGGTCGTAGCGGTAAAGCGTCCGCCCGTGGCGATCCTGCAGCCGGTCGATGAAGGTCGCCTTGACCCGCTTGCCGCCATTCACGAAGGCGGCATAGCCCTCCACCATTGCGAGCGGCGTGACTTCCGCAGCGCCGAGCGACACAGACAGGTATTCCGGCGGCGGCGTGGTGTAGACGCCCATTTTCGTGGCGAGCGTCACAACGGGCTTCATGCCGATATCCTGCGCCAGCCGAACAGTCATGGCGTTGCGCGACTTCTCCAGGCCGAGCCGGAGCGTCGACAGCCCGAAGAACTGCCCCTCCTCGTAATTGCTCGGCTTCCAGTAGGCATCGGTCGACACGTCATACTCGACAAACGGCGCATCAAGCACTTTGGAGGCTGGCGTGTAGCCATTTTGCAGCGCGGCGGCATAGACGAAGGGCTTGAAGGTTGAGCCCGGCTGACGGCTGGCCTGTGTCGCGCGATTGTACTGGCTCTTCCAGAACGAGAATCCGCCCGTCATCGCCAGAACCCTTCCGGTATAAGGGTCCATAGCAATCAGCGCGCCCTCGACCTCGGGGATCTGGCGAAGGGCTGCAAACCCTTCCGGCACCCGGCGTGGCGGGATCAGCGGCGCGGCCGTTCTCACCGCCGGACCGACCGGATCCCCGATCGCCCCTTCTTCGACGGCAACTGTTGAACCGGCTGCGTCCGATCTGGTCGCGGCCTGATCTTCTTCGACGCGCGTCACGTCTGCGAGCACGACGTCACCCAGCGTGATCCCGGCATTGCCGTCACGGCTGGTGAAGGTTTCCGCAGCCCATGCGATATCTTCGGGTGCAAGCTCGACCCGTTCGCCATCCTGAAGCAGCAATGTCATGCCATCGGCGCGCACGTCCGAAACCATGCCCGCTTCCCAGACGCCAACACCGCCCGGAAGCTTGACGTCGCCGAGCGCTGCAACAGCGTCCGGGCCGGGCGCAATGCGGGTCAGCGGTCCGCGATAGCCATGGCGGCGATCATAAACCACCAGCCCGTCACGGAGCGCCTTTTGCGCGGCGATCTGCAGGCGGGTATCAATGGTCGATCGGATCGACAGTCCCCCTTCGTAGAGGGTTTCCTCGTCATACGTCTCGATGAGGTCGCGGCGAAGTTCCTCGACGAAGTAGGCCGTCGCCTCGTATTCAGGCCCGCGGAAGCGACGGGTCGTGATCAGGGGCAGCGCCATGGCGGCGTCGGCATCGGCCTGGCTGATATAACCATTGATGACCATGCGGCCGAGCACCCAGTTGCGCCGGATCACCAGCCGGTCGGGATTAGTGTCAGGGTTCACCGCGCCGGGGCGCTGGGCCAGCGCGGCGAGCGTTGCCGCCTGCGCGAGATCGAGTTCCGGCAGCGACTTGTTGAAATAATTCAGCGACGCCGAGCCGATCCCGTAGGAATTTCGGCCAAGGAAAATCTCGTTGAGGTAGAGCTCCATGATCTTCTCCTTGGAGAAGGCCCGCTCCATCCGCCGCGTGACGATGGCTTCCTTGATCTTTCGCTCCACCGTCTGCTCGTTTGACAGGAGCATGTTCTTGGCGACCTGCTGGGAGATGGTCGAGCCGCCCTGCATGCCGTCCTTGCCGGTGAGCTTGTTCATCGCCGTGCGCGAGACGCCGCGCAGCATGCCGAGCCAGTCGATGCCCTCGTGGGTGAAGAAGTTCTTGTCCTCGGCCGAGACGAACGCGTTCACCACATGCTGTGGCACCGCGTCATAGGGCACGAACACCCTGTGTTCCTGCGCAAATTCGGCAATCAGCGTTCCATCGCCAGCGTGCACGCGCGACGTGATTGGCGGCTCATAACGCGCCAGTTCGTTGTGGTCGGGCAGGTCGCGCGAGAGATGGTTGATATAGGCAGCGGCCGCCAGAACGGCGACGAGGCCAATGACGGCCAGCGTGGTGACGATGCGGCGCAGGAGCGCCCAGGTCAGGAAACGCCTCGAGGTGGTCATGGAGGAAGACCTCTCCGGGTTAAGGTCATGCAGTTTGGCGAGGGGAATCGCACCGCTTTCTGTCGATAGTATGGCCGCAGCCGCAGCTTCGGGAAAGCACCGAATGCGGTGGTCAGCGGTCCGCGAGCAGCCGTTCCTGTGTGTCGAAATACGAATCAATGGCGCGCGCAACCGCTTCAGCCGCCCGTTCCCGTCCCGAAACCGTCGAAAGGCGGCGCACATCGGCGGCATTCGTCAGGAAACCCAGTTCCAGAAGAACGGCCGGCACATCGGGCGCAAACAGCACCACGAAACCGGCGCTTCTGTGCGTGTTGCGGATCAGCGGGCCAGCATCGGCGAGTTCATCAATCAGCGTCTCGGCAAATTCCGAGGACTTGGTCTGCGTCTCGCGCACTGTGAAATCTTCGAGAATGTCCTTCACTTCGGCGGGCAGTTCGTCCTGTCCGAGCGGCACCGTCCAGTTGTTCGCGCTCTGCGCGAGTTCCGATCGCCGCGCGCCGCGTTCAGACAGTGTGTAGACCGACGCTCCCGCTGCGGCGGGCGAGTCAGCACTGTCGGCGTGCATCGAGATGAAGAGGTTGGCCCCCCAGTTGCGCGCCAGCGTGACCCTTTCCTCCAGTTCCACAAACACGTCGGTGTCCCGCGTCAGCTTCACCTCGTAACGCGGGTTGCGCTCGAGTATGGCCTTCAGTTGCAGGGCGGCGCTCAGGTTGACGTCCTTTTCGCGCAGGCCCGTCGACGCCACCGCGCCCGGATCGCGCCCGCCATGACCGGGATCAATGACGATGACATATCGGCGGGGCGCGCGCACAGCCGCTGCCGGCGGGCCA
>JBGSUF010000276.1:0-2832 GCA_041736285.1 Hyphomonadaceae bacterium
GTCGGCCGTGCCGAGCCAGTCGACCAGCGCGCCGATCAGGCCGAACAGCATCACCTCCCCGACCGCCAGCACCGCCACCAGGACAGACAATGTCGCCAGCCACGGCCACGCATCGCGCAGGTAATGCCACACGAATGCGGACAGCCCGCGCGGCGGCGGCCCCAGGCGTGCCTCGGGGAAAGGGTCGATGCGTTTTTCAAAGAAGCCGAACATGCCCCCGCAATGACATGCTGCGCCGTGCGGGACAATCGCACCCCGATGACATTTGCACACCCGCCGCCCCGAACTTTTGTGGCCTGCCGTTGAAAACCTCCAGTTTGCCCCGACCTCTCCGCGCCACTGCCCGATACGTGCCGCATTTGGCGCAGAACCTCTGCCTGTCCGCCGGTTTGCGGTGGATGGCGCACGCGAAAGGGTAGCTTTGTCATGGGGACGCAGCAAATGGCATTGAGCGGACTGGTGTTGATGGTGTTTGCCATCGGCGCTTCGTCCCTTTCCTCGCGGGCGCAGGAGGATGGGCGGGGACGTGTCGCGGAGGCGTCCCCGCCTGCCTCTGAACTGGCCGACGCGCCGACCGCCATCATTGACTATGACGGCTTCCTCGCCCTCACCATCGAGGTCGAACCCTACCGCGCCGAACGCCTCGTAAGCCTCGACGACTTCCGCGTCATGGCCAGTGCGCCCGGCACCATCATCCTCGACACGCGCTCGGCCGAGGCCTTCGCCGCCGGTCATGTGGACGGGGCCATCAACCTGCCCTTTTCCGACTTCACGGCGGAAAAGCTGGCGGCCGTCCTCGGCGGGCCGGAAACGCGCATCCTGATCTACTGCAACAACAACTTCGCCGACGACGCCCCGCCCGTGATACTGAAATCGGCCCCGCTCGCGCTCAATGTGCCGACCTTCGTGAACCTCTATGGCTATGGCTATCGCAATGTTTACGAGCTTGCCGACCTCGTCAGCACCGACGATCCGCGCATCGGCTGGGTCAGCGCACTTTAGCGGCGCTAAAGAGAGCATTCGCCGCATGGACTTTGCTCGCCCGAGATGACACCTCTGCGGCTCTATATTGAGCCGGAAGCGGGAAGACGACGACATGGACGGACAGACAGACACACCGAAACCCGTGGTGAACCCCAACGGGCCGACCGAGGAGACCGTCCTCAGCGTCACACACTACACAGACCGCCTGTTCGCCTTCCGCATCACCCGACCGGCAAGCTTTCGCTTCCGCTCGGGCGAGTTCGTGATGATCGGCCTGCCAAAGCCGGACGGAAAGCCGCTTCTGCGCGCCTACTCCATCGCCTCGCCGGCATGGGACGAGGAGCTTGAGTTCTTCTCCATCAAGGTTCCGGATGGCCCGTTGACCTCGCGCCTCTCCCTGATCCAGCCCGGCGACAAGGTGCTTCTCGGCCGCAAGCCCACCGGCACGCTGGTCCTGGACGCGCTGAAGCCCGGCAAGCGGCTCTGGATGTTTTCGACCGGCACCGGCTTTGCGCCTTTCGCCAGCCTGATCCGCGACCCGGAAACCTATGCCAAGTTCGACGCCGTCATCGTCACCCACACCACACGGCAGGTGAGCGAACTGAAATACGGCTTCGACACCGTCGCCGCGGCCAAGGCCGATCCCCTCGTCGGCGAGGAGGCCACCCGCCAGCTCGCCCACTTCACCTCGATCACCCGCGAGGACTATCCGGTACGCGGGCGCATCACCGACCTGATCAGCAATGGCGGCCTTTGCGCCTCGCTCAGCCTGCCAGACCTCGACCCTGCCGAGGACCGCGCCATGATCTGCGGGTCCATGGCCATGATCCAGGACACCAAGGCCCTGCTTGAGGCGCGCGGCTTCACCGAGGGCTCGAATGCCTCACCGGCCGATTTTGTCATTGAACGCGCATTTGCGGGCTGATCAATCAGTCATTGCAAACCTGTCATGTTTCGTTGTTACCCTTTCATCCGTCCCGGAACGGTGAGGAGGATGACATGAAGGGTTTCATTATCGGCGCGCTGAAGTTTGTCGCGTATATTGCTTTTTTCCTGTTTCCGCTTGGCTATGCGGCGGTCGGCTATCAGGCCGGGTTGACCACCGGGGACGACTCAGCCGCGATTGTCGGGCTGATCGCCGGGGCGATTGGCGGCTTCCTTCTAGGAACAATCTTTATTGGCGGTCTTTTCGTCATCATCGACATCCGCGATGAGGTGAAGGCGCTTCGCAAGTCGATGCCCGCTGCCGTCGGTGCGTCGAACTTCTGACACCGCACACCGTGCTTGCCGGTCATGCGCGCCTTCGCCCTATGGCCAAGGCTGCGCGCCGCCGCTATATCGCGCGCATGACCAGCTACACGTCCGACCCGCGCCGCCACACGTCCGAAACCGCCGAGACCATGGCCGATGTGCGCTATGAGATCGACCGGATCGACCGCCTTCTGGTGGAAATCCTTGCCGAACGCCAGTCCTTCATGGAGGCGGCGGCACGCATCAAGGGCCGGCGGGAGCTTGTCCGCGACGAGGCGCGTATCGAAGACGTCATCGCCAAGGTTCTCGCATCAGCCCGCAAGCATGGCCTGCGCGAAGAAATCGCCGAGCCGGTCTGGCGCACCCTGATCGAGGGCTGCATCGACTATGAGATGGAGGTGTTTGACGAGACTTATGCTGTCTCGGAGAACGCCGAAACGCCGCGCTCTTCCAAGTCCTGAACGAGATTTTCAGCGGCCTCGCTTGCGGCGTCCAGACATTCAAGCACGGCGGCGAGCACCGTCCTTGCCTGCGACAGCGACACATCGCCCGACCGCCCCAGCGCTTCGGCCCGCCCGCAGGCTGACGCCAGCGCCA
>JBGSUF010000297.1:0-24961 GCA_041736285.1 Hyphomonadaceae bacterium
GTGGTGAGCCCGCACGGCCTTGTCGCGATCAACACGCATGCGACGCCCTTCCTTGCCACGGCGGGCAGCGGAGACGTTCTGGCCGGGCTGATCGGCGGCCTTGTCGCTCAGGGCATGGATGGCTGGCGGGCGGCGTGCGCGGCGACCTGGATACATGGCGATGCGGCGAGGCGGTTCGGACCGGGGCTGATTGCTGAAGACCTGCCGGCTCTGGTGCCGGGCGTGCTCGCCGATCTTCATGCGGCCGCGAATCCGCCTTGATCGGTCGGCGGCGCCGCAATAGCAAAGACGTGGCCCCATGCGGATGTGGCGGAATTGGTAGACGCGCTGGATTTAGGTTCCAGTGCCGCAAGGCGTGGGGGTTCGAGTCCCTCCATCCGCACCATTTTTTCTTGCGCTATCGCTCGCCGCTTCGCGGTCGCTGCTTGAGCGCGGGGGGATCGAGGCGTGGCCTCTCACCTCCGATTATCTCTGGCGGTATCGCTCGCGGCTGCGCGGTCGCTGCTTGAGCGCGGGGGGGATCGAGGCGTGGCCTCTCACCTCAGATTATTTCTGGCGCTATCGCTCGCCGCTTCGCGCTCGCTGCTTGAGCGCGGGGGGTGCTGGAGGATGGTCGGGGCCACCTCATTGCCGGAGACGGCGAGGCGTTCGGCGTCCCCGTCCCGGCATGGCGGCTCCGGTAGTTTCGGCGTTTGCTTTCGAGGCGGCCTAGCGTTTGCCCTGCGCTGATCCGAAGGCGGCTTCGCAGGATTGGTTGATCCAGTCACGGGCGGCCTTCATGCGGGGATTGCGCCGGGTATCGCGGTGAAAGACCAGCCAGGGCTGACGCTTTGGCAAGCCGGGCGCGTGAATCCGGACCAGCCCTCTCGTAGACGCACTGAACGCCGGCAGCGGCGCGATACCTGCCCCGGCCTCGGCCGCGTGTTGCAAGGCCCGCACGCTGGAGGAGCGAACCACGGCCGCGTGTTCGAGGCCGTGATCCATGATCCAGACATTTTCCGGGATGCGCCCATACCGGGGATCGAGCCACAACAAGCGTTCCGACGACAAATCAAGCGCTTCGGCGTCTCGCCCGGCAAGGTAGGAACCGGAACAGAACAGCCCCAACTCGATCGCCGGGAGCCGCCGAGCGATCAGGTTGTCCGATTGCGGGTCGGCGAGGCGTATGGCGATATCGGCCTCGCCGGAATTGAGGTTGGAGAGCGCGTTGCTGACATCGAATTCAAGCCGAAGGCCGGGATGGGCTGCCAACAGGGCCGGAATATTCGGTGCCAGCACGTCTGCGATCATGGGTTCGGTGGAGGAAATCCGGATCGGTGTATCCTGTGGGCCGACAGCCAGAGCGCGCGCGGCCCGGGCGATCTGCGTCAGCTGGCGGGCGCCCGGCTCAGCGTAAATCAGGATCGCCCGCCCGGCTTCGGTCGGCTTTGCACCGGTTGGTCCCCGCATCAGGAGCTTGACGCCAAGCGCGGTTTCAAGGCTGTCGATGCGTCGCCCGACGGTTGCGATGGACAGGTTCAGCGTCGCCGCTGCTTCGGTCAGCGAGCCGGTTCGGCACACCGCGACGAAGCACCGGATGGCATTCCAGTCGGGCTCTATCATCGGCGCTCAAATGCAAAACGATTTTTCATATTTGCAGATACCACGCCGATCGTCCTCTGGCGAGTATGTCGACAGGTCAACGAAAGCCAGCACCATGCGAAATTCCATCGCATTCGCCCTCATCGCGCTCATCGCCGTGATCGGCCTTGTCATCCTCGGCGCCTGCGCCTCCAGCCGAAGGGACGAACCGGTCGCGGTCCTTGTCGAAGTGGCACGGCCCGCCGGGGTGACCGACGCCCAACTCATCGAAGGCTTTGCAGCCGCCCTCCCGGCCTACACTTCCGTCACGGGCCTTGAGCGAAAGTATTTCACCGCTGACGGTTCAAGCTTTGGCGGCGTTTATCTCTGGTCGAACCGGCGGTCTGCCGAAGATTTCTATTCACCCGCCTGGGAAGCGCGGATTGTCTCGCAGTATGGCAGCCCTGCCAGACTGACATGGTTTGAGGCCCCCGTGCGGACGAGGGGCGGCGCAGAAGGCCAATCGGGCCGTGACGCGGTGGTTGCGATCGTCCGCGTGCCCGCGCCCTGGTATGCGCCGGGCGGCACGATCCGCTCGCGGATGGTCAAGTCGATTGCGCTGTACAGGGACCTGCCGGGACTGGATTTCAAGTATTTCACGATTGCTGACGGCAAGCGGATTGGCGGGATTTATCTCTGGACCGACCGGGCCGCAGCCGAAGCCTTCTACGATGAGGCTTGGCACACCAGAATCAAGGACACCTATCGCAAGGATGCGAACCTCAAATTCCTGTCCGCGCCCGTAACGCTGATAAACACCATGCCGGAGAACAAGTGATGGCCGGTTTTCTGAAGAAGTGGGCAACACGGCTGGACACGTCCGGCGGCAAGGCCCGCATCGCGGCATTCGCGACAGGGTGGCCGGCGTCATCTGCGGAGGTGAAATTCTATCGCAGCCCGAAGGTTCAGTATCGCTATCGCGAGCGGGGGTCCGGGCCGACCATCGTCTTTTCGGCTGATCCGCCCGCAACGCTGGAGTTTTATGACCAATTGTTTGACGTGTTTGCAGAGCAGTTCAGGGTCGTGGCCGTCGAGATGCCCGCGATGGGGTTTTCCGCCACGACGGGGGATTTCGGATTTGGGTGGCGCGAAACGAATGACGATCCCGTCTGCTTCCTGAGAGACGTGGCCGGGGAGGGGGCCGTTCTCGCCTTCTCGTGTGTCGCAGGCCTTGCCGCGGTGGATATAGCGGTGCGCCATCCCGAGCTTGTTGACCGGTTGGTGCTGATGCAGACAGGCGATGTGGCCGCTTTCGCGAAATGGAAAGCTGCCCGCGATCCGAAGGGTATTCTCGCGCGCCCGTTCGTGGGTCAGTACGTGATGAAGAAGATCGCGCCCAGGCGCATGCCGGACTGGTTCAAACTGTCGGTCGGCGACAAGAGCAAGATCGGCCCGTTCTGCAACTGCGCAGAGGAATCGTTTGAGCATGGCGCACTGTGGTCGCTCGCCAGCGCGTATCAGACGTATATGGACCCGGACGTGTCGCTTGGCCGACCCCGGCAACCGATCCTGGCCCTGTGGGGCCTCGCCGACCGCTCGCACCCGCCCGAAAATGCCGAGAGCCCCCGGCGGCTGTCTGAAAATGTGACCTACGTCCCGTTTGGCGACCTTGGTCATTTCCCGGAACTGGAAGACCCCGTTCGCGTCTTCGGGCTTATCCATGATTTTCTCCGGATGGGAGACGGCTGAGACTTCGGGCAAGGCCGGAGCAATCCTCCTTGCCAGACAATGGCCGCCAGATCCCAGCATTCGCGATGACCGCTTGTGGCGAAGTCCGGCCTTGTTCGCGTGAAACGCTAACCGCCGTTCGCGCGCTTAACCGGCTGGCGCAGGATCGGGATGCGGTCCCTAGTATAGGTCGCCTCGACGGCGCGCAGCATGAGGTCGATGGACAGGGTGTGGATACGGTCGCCAATGGTGAACTTGTGAACACGCGGAAATTTCTCGACCTTGCCCGTCGTCCAGCTGACGAACTGGAAGCAGAGTTCGGTGATCACCTTTCCCGGATTGGCGTCTTTCTTCATTTGCGGCGTCCGGATTGGGATTCACAAGGCGGTCTGCATGTGATTCACTGGGTCTGGAAGTGATTCGGGCATGGTCAAAAAACGCGACCGGCTTCGCCGGTTCAGTCGCGCCAGGACCCACACTCAGGCTCGACCTCATACGGCAAGGAGAGATTTGAAACAGGTAAACATGTAAATCAGCCCTGAGCATGATCCGTCGCGAACGCGGCAGCGGAGCGGGGATCAAAACGCAAGAAAGCCAACATGTAAGCTTCCGCTAACGCGAAAGCGTCCTGGTGAGACGGAACCCGAGATTGCTGACCCGGTAGTCAGGCGAGCTCCTGAAGCGGTAGGCAGACCGCAGACCCAGCGGGTAGTAGAGCCACGAGCCGCCACGGAACACGCGGCTAGAACACGAACTTTTCGTGAACGCCGAGCCGTCCGTCGGCTTGCCGGAGTAAGTGTTTTCGTAGCAATCCTCCACCCACTCCCACACATTGCCCGACATGTCGTAAAGCCCGAACGGGTTCGGGGCAAAACTGCCAGCCTCAACCGTCTTTTCCCGGTAAACACCCTTGCGGCCGGAGCCATAGGTGTAATTGCCATTGTAATTCGCCTGATCAGTGGAAATCGTCGCGCCGGTGTAGAAGGGCGTCGACGGGGCCGTCGGCGAGGTCACGCCGCGCGCCGCATATTCCCATTCCGCCTCGCTCAACAGCCGGTAGCGGTCCGGACGGCCCGTCAGGCCCGTCTTGCCGTTCAGCCAGGTCACATAGGCCTGCGCATCATCCCATGACACATTGATCACAGGACGGCGGCCCGTGCGCCAGCCTTCATCGCCCCCCGCCGCAATCACCGGCGCGTTGTCACACTCCCCATCCGCAACACAGGCCTCCCACTCCGCCCACGTCACCTCATACCGACCCACCGCAAGCGTGTAATCAATCCGCACCGTGCGCAGCGGACCCTCGTCAGTGTCCCGGCCTTTCTCAGTGTCCGGGGAGCCCATCACGAACGACCCGCGTGGCAAAACAACAAGCTCCGGACCCTGACCTGTGCCCGAGGTGAAGGGGTCGCGGAAGACACTGCCCACCGCGCGGGGGGCGGGCGGGAGCTCAGGGGCTATCCGCACCAGCGCCGCGCGCGCATCCGCCGCAAAGCGCCCCTGGGGATAGAAATACAGATAACCCTGATACGCTTCGCGCGTGTTCAACTCACTCGCAAGAGCCCAGGCGCTGGCGTCGGAGTCCTGCGCGGCCTCGCATGACACAAAGCAGACATCCCGCCGCAGCGCCGGGATGAGGGTCGGCGTCTTGGTGCCATAGCCCTTCTGCTGCCCCACGCGCTGCGAGACGCGGCTGAAGGCGCGCAGCGCATCCTGCCCGCCGCGCACGATTTCCTCGCTCAGCACGGTGGAGAACACCGGATCATCATCGGCAAAGCCGCCATCGCCCGCCGCAAACAGCAGCATCAGGCCCGTCGGGTTGAAGTCCTCGCGTGCAATGCCCTTGGTCACCGCCCCGGCCATCGTACCGCGCCAGGACAGCGTGTTGCGGCAGGCGTCAATGACAACGAACACGCTGCCCGCGCCGCTGCGCTGAAGCTTGTCCAACTGCGCCGGCAGGGACACGCCGAAGCTCTCAAGGTCATCGGCCCATTCGATTTCTTCGCGCACGGGCACGATGAAATTGTCGCGGCGGCCATCGCGCTCGGCCGATCCGCCATGCCCGGAATAGTAGAAAAAGCCGACGTTCTCGCTCCCCGCTGTGTTGAGCCGCTCTGAAAAATCGCCGATCGCGCGAATGGTCTGCGCCCGGTTCCGATCCTTCAGGACGACGATATCGCCATCACGGAAGCCCGCGCGCAGAAGCGCTCCCCGGACCCGGTCGACATCCTCATGCGGGTTTTCGAGCGTGCTAAGCCCCGGCGTGCCATAGGCCTCGTTGCCGATCAGCAGTGCCAGCCGACGCTCCTGCGCTTGCGCCGCGATGCCGAACAGCGCGAACATCGCGACCACGACCAGCCTCATCACCCGATGGTATGTGTCGCGAAGCGCCGTCATCGCTCTCTGCTCCGATCTCCCAAGATGTCGTATGGTATCGCCGTAGCCATCCGTTAACAACGCCAGAATGGCATAACACGCCGCGCGCGTTGCAGAGCGGGCATCAGCCGTGCCAGGCCGGATCGCGACGCGTCGTGAGAGAAGGCTTATGGGGGCGATGTCGGGCCAAGCTTCCTTTTCTCGCGTTAGCTCTCGCGGCTTCGCGCTCGTGGCTTCAGCTTGGGTTTTTTTTCCCGTTTCGGGCCGCTGCTTTGGGCCGGATAGCGATCGCGGTCGTTGCGGGGGGTGGTTCGGGGAGGGTGGGGTGGACCGGGGCGGGGCCGGGTGGCGATGCATCGTTGCTTCGCACGCGATGGACAGTGCGCAAACGGTATGGCATAGGCGCGAACCTGTCAGTGCGGCGACCCGTGGTCCGGGACGACGCGCGCACGATGTTTCAATCCAAAGATCAAGGCCGAGCGGCCTGCCGAAGGACCGATGATGGACTGCACCGAAATCAAGAATGAAGGTCTCAGCCGCACGTTCAGCGTGAAAGTGCCTGTCGCCGATCTGCAAGCCCGGATGAACGCGCGGATCGAAGAGATCCGCCCGCAAATGCGCCTGAAGGGCTTCCGCCCCGGCAAGGTTCCGGCGGCGCATGTCCGGCGCATGTTCGGCAAGTCGATCATGGGAGAGCTGCTCGAACAAGTGGTCGGGGAAGCCAACCAGAAAGCGCTCGACGAGGCGAAAATCCGGCCGGCTTCGCAGCCGGACGTGCATTTTGAGGCCGACATGGACAAGGTGCTGGAGGGTCAGGCCGACCTTTCCTATCATTTCCACGTCGAGGCCATGCCGGAGTTCGAGCCGGCTTCGCTGGACGATATCGCGATCGAACGTCCGGTCGCGAAGGTTGCCGACAGCGCCGTAAGCGAAACGCTCGAGCGCATCGCCGGACAGAACCTCAAATACGAAGCGCGCGCGAAGACGGCCAAGGCCAAGGACGGCGACGCCGTTGTGATGGATTTCGTCGGCAAGATCGATGGTGAACCGTTTGAGGGCGGCGCGGCAGAAGACACGACGCTCGTGCTCGGCTCGGGCCGTTTCATCCCCGGCTTCGAGGAGCAGCTTGTCGGCGCCAAGACGGGCGAAGAGAAGTCCGTCGAAGTGACCTTCCCGGCCGACTACCAGGCCAGCCATCTTGCGGGCAAGACCGCGGTCTTTGACGTCACGGTGAAGGAAGTTCGCGCGCCGAAGACGCCGGAGATCGACGAGGAATTCGCGCAGGGCCTCGGCTTTGAGACCCTCGACAAGCTGAAGGAACTCGTCACGCAGCAGATGCAGGGCGAGTTTGATCAGGCCTCGCGCATGAAGGCCAAGCGCGCGCTGCTCGATGCCCTGGACACGCGTCATGATTTCGACCTGCCGCCGCGGATGGTGGAGGCTGAGTTCCAGCAGATCTGGTCGCAGTTCCAGCAGGAAAAGACGGCCGGAAATCTCAGCGAGGATGACGCGTCCAAGGATGAGGACGAGCTGAAGACCGAATACCGCAAGATTTCTGAACGCCGCGTCCGTCTCGGTCTCGTGCTGGCGGAGATCGGTCAGCGCGAGCAGGTGACGATCAGCGAGGAAGAGGTCCAGCGTTCGCTGATCGCCGAGGCGCGCAAGTATCCGGGGCAGGAACGTCAGGTCGTCGAGTTCTTCCAGAAGAACGCCAACGCCATGGCCCAGCTGCGCGCGCCGATCTATGAAGACAAGGTTGTCGACCTGATCCTCGGCCGCATCAAGATCACCGACAAGGACGTCGACAGCGAGACCCTGCTGGCCGACGACGAGGAAGCCTGATCGCAGGTTTCAGGTGTCATCCGGACGTTGCGCAGCAAGAGTTGCGGATAAACGGCAACGCATGCTTGTGTTATGCGTCCAGGGAACAAATATTGAAGCCTCGCCCCTCTCGGCGGGGCTTCATGTGATTCTGGTTGCAAAAAGCATTGGCGGTTTTCATGCGTGACGCTTTCGAGACGGCTCTCAATCTGGTGCCGATGGTGGTCGAACAGACCAGCCGCGGCGAAAGGGCCTATGACATCTTCTCCCGTCTCCTCAAGGAGCGGATCGTTTTCGTCACCGGCGGGATCGAGGACGGGCTCGCCTCCCTCATCACGGCGCAGCTGCTCTTCCTGGAATCGGAAAATCCCAAGAAGGACATCGCCATGTACATCAACTCGCCGGGCGGCATCGTGACCTCCGGCATGGCGATCTACGACACGATGCAGTACATACGCTGCCCGGTGACGACGGTGTGCATCGGTCAGGCTGCGTCCATGGGTTCGCTGCTGCTGGCCGCGGGCGAAAAGGGCATGCGGATTGCACTGCCGAACGCGCGTGTGATGGTGCATCAGCCGTCGGCCGCCTACAGGGGCGTGGCGACGGACATTGAGCGCCATGCGGAGGAGATCATCGAGATGAAGCGGCGGCTGAACGAGATTTACGTCAAGCATACGGGCCAGACCTTCGAAACCGTCGAACGCAAGCTGGATCGTGATTCTTTCATGACTGCAGAAGAAGCGCGCGATTTCGGCATCGTTGACAAGGTGTTCGAACGCAGGTCTGCAGACGGCGAGTGAGATCGCCGCGATTTGGACTGTCAGGCGACCGATGTGATGTCGGTCTTGATTACCAGTGTTCACTTGGTCCAGTGTGCACGAGTCGGCGGGTCATGATGGCTTCGTGAATCTGCCCGGCCGGGTGGTGTTGAACTGAAAGGTCCCGTTAAGTGGTAACGGGTATGAGGTGACCATGACAAAGCCGACCTCTTCGGGTGACAGCAAGAACACGCTCTACTGCTCTTTCTGCGGAAAGAGCCAGCATGAGGTGAAGAAGCTGATTGCCGGGCCGACGGTGTTCATCTGTGATGAATGCGTCGAATTGTGCATGGATATAATCCGTGAGGAAAACAAATCCGCGCTGGTGCGGTCCCGCGAAGGCGTTCCGACGCCGCGCGAGATCTGCGACGTGCTGGACGATTACGTGATCGGACAGGACAAGGCCAAGCGCATCCTCTCTGTCGCCGTCCACAACCATTACAAGCGCCTCAGCCATATCGGAAAGTCCGATCCGGTCGAGCTTGCCAAATCGAACATCCTGCTGATTGGCCCGACGGGCTGCGGCAAGACGCTGCTGGCGCAGACGCTGGCGCGAATCCTCGATGTGCCGTTCACGATGGCGGACGCGACCACGCTGACCGAGGCCGGTTATGTCGGCGAGGATGTGGAGAATATCGTCCTGAAGCTGCTGCAGGCTGCCGACTACAATGTCGAGCGGGCGCAGCGGGGCATTGTCTATATCGACGAGATCGACAAGATTTCACGCAAGTCCGACAACCCCTCCATCACCCGCGACGTGAGCGGGGAGGGGGTGCAGCAGGCGCTCCTGAAGATCATGGAAGGCACTGTGGCCTCCGTGCCGCCGCAGGGCGGGCGCAAGCATCCGCAACAGGAATTCCTGCAGGTGGACACGACCAACATCCTGTTTATCTGCGGCGGCGCCTTTGCGGGCCTCGAAAAGATCATTTCCGCGCGCGGCGCCCAGTCCTCGATCGGGTTCGGCGCAGCGGTGAAAGACCCGGACGAGCGCCGCACAGGCGAATTGCTCAGCCTGGTCGAGCCGGAAGACCTGCAGCGTTACGGTCTGATCCCTGAATTCATCGGCCGCCTGCCGGTGCTGGCGACACTGCTCGACCTCGACGAGGACGCGCTCGTTCAGATCCTCACCGAGCCGAAGAATGCGCTGGTCAAGCAATACCAGAAGCTGTTCGAGATGGAGGATGTGGAACTCATCTTCACCGACGATGCGATGAGATCCATTGCGCGGCGGGCCATTCTGCGGCGGACGGGGGCACGGGGGCTACGCTCCATCATGGAGGCCATCCTGCTCGACACGATGTTCGAACTGCCCAACCTGCGCGGTGTCCAGAAGATCGTGATCTCTCCGGAGGTCGTCGACGGGAAGGCGAAACCGCTGCATGTGCACGCCGAAGCATCGGAGACCGGCAAGGCATCCTGACGGCTCTGCGCGGCCTGATTGTCCCAGAGAGCGCCGGGCGGCTGTTCCGGCGCTCTTTGTGTGTCCGCGTCGCCGGGCCATCAGGCCGCGCGGCATCCGCCAACTGGATTTTGCCACCCCGGCACTGCGGACGGTCTGCGCATGACAGTTTTCAAGAGTTGAAGCGTGAGTATGTGCACGCCACATCATGATCGAACGCGCGGAATCATCACATGGTGCACATCAGCACCGTGATCCCGCGACAGAGTGAGGAGTTAGAAATGGCCGGCAACAAAACACTTCCCGTGCTGCCTCTGCGTGACATCGTGGTCTATCCCGGCATGGTCGCGCCGCTCTTCGTGGGGCGGGACAAGTCTGTCCGCGCCCTTGAGATGGTCGATGAAGGTCAGAGCGAGATCATGCTCATCGCCCAGCGCGAGGCGACGGTTGATGATCCGGCGGCCGCCGACCTGCATCAGGTCGGGACGATTGCGACTATACTCCAGCTTCTGAAACTGCCCGACGGGACGGTGAAGGTGCTGGTCGAGGGCTCGAGCCGTGCCCGTGTCGTCAAGCTTAACAATCGCGGCGAGTATTTCGATGCGGAAGTTGAGGCCTTCGCCGATGAAGGCGCCGACCGCAGCGAGCTGGAAGCGCTCGTGCGGGCGGTGCGCGAGCAATTCGAAGCCTATGCCAAGCTGAACCGCAAGATCCCGTCGGAGGCATCGGGCAGCGTGGTCCAGATCACCGAGCCGGGACGGCTGGCCGATACGGTCGCGGCCCAGCTCTCGGCACGCCTTGCCGACAAGCAGGCGCTGCTGGAAATGGCCGACGTGACGGAGCGGCTTGAGCGCATATTCTCCGTGATGGAAGCGGAAATGGGCATGCTCCAGATGGAGCGGAAGATCAAGAATCGCGTCAAGCGCCAGATGGAGAAGACCCAGCGCGAGTATTATCTCAACGAGCAGATGAAGGCGATTCAACGCGAACTCGGCGAGGGCGGCGGCGGTGATGACCGTGACGAACTGGCCGAGCTCGAAGAGCGCATTCGCGAGGCGTCGTTCTCGGATGAAGCGCGGACCAAGGCCGAAGCGGAACTTCGCAAGCTGCGCCAGATGAGCCCGATGTCGGCGGAGTCGACGGTGGTGCGCAATTACCTGGACTGGCTCCTGTCCCTGCCGTGGGGAGAGTCGAAGGAGATTTCGACCGACCTCAAGGCCGCCGAAGACGTGCTGGACGGAGATCATTACGGCCTCGACAAGGTCAAGGAACGCATCCTCGAATATCTGGCCGTGCAGAAGCGCACCGGCAAGATGAAGGGGCCGATCCTGTGCCTCGTCGGTCCTCCCGGCGTTGGCAAGACCTCGCTCGGACGCTCGATTGCGAAAGCGACGGGGCGGGACTTCGTTCGCGTGTCGCTCGGCGGCGTGCGGGACGAAAGCGAGATCCGGGGCCACCGCCGGACCTATATCGGGTCGATGCCCGGCCGGGTGATCCAGTCGCTGAAAAAGGTGAAGAGCAACAACCCGCTCTTCCTCCTCGACGAGATCGACAAGCTCGGCATGGATTATCGCGGCGACCCGTCGGCCGCACTCCTCGAAGTGCTCGATCCGGAGCAGAACTCGACGTTCAACGATCATTACCTCGAAGTGGACTATGATCTGTCCAAGGTGATGTTCGTGACGACGGCGAACTCGCTCAACATGCCCCAGCCGCTGCTGGACCGCATGGAGATCATCCGGATCGCCGGTTACACCGAGGACGAGAAGCTGGAAATCGCCAAGCGCCACCTTGTTCCCAAGACGCGCGAGGATCATGGGCTGACGCAGGCCGAATGGGTCGTCGAAGATGGCGCGCTGCGCGATCTGGTGCGGTATTACACCCGCGAAGCCGGTGTTCGCAGCCTTGAGCGCGAGATTGCCCGCCTGGCCCGCAAGGCCGTGCGCAAGATCGAGCAGGACGGGATGGGCCAGGTCGCGATCACGGCGGAAAACCTCCCCGATTTCGCGGGCGTGCGGAAATTCCGCTATGGCCTTGCCGATTTCGAGGATCAGGTTGGCGCCGTGACGGGGCTGGCCTGGACCGAGAGCGGCGGCGACCTTCTGACCATCGAGGCGGTGCAGATGCCCGGCCGCGGCGGCATGAAGGTGACCGGCAATCTGCGCGAAGTGATGAAGGAGTCCATTCAGGCGGCAAGCTCCCTCGTCCGGGCGCGGGCGGTGACGATGGGCATCCGGCCATCGCAGTTCAACACGACGGACATCCACGTCCACGTGCCGGAAGGGGCGACCCCGAAGGACGGACCGTCCGCCGGCATTGCAATGACAACGGCCATCGTGTCGCTGCTGACCGGCAATCCGGTGTCCAAAGACGTTGCGATGACGGGCGAAGTGACCCTGCGCGGACGCGTCCTGCCGATTGGCGGGCTGAAGGAGAAGCTGCTCGCGGCGATGCGTGGTGGGATAAAGACGGTGCTGATCCCGGCCGAGAATGAGAAGGATCTGGCTGACATTCCGGAGAATGTGAAGGCGGCTCTGGAGATCATTCCGGTGAGCGACGTCAACGAAGTGCTGGCGAGGGCGCTGACCCGGCCGCTGAAGCCGATCGACTGGTCGGCGGAAGACGAGGCGGCGCTGCGGTCGGATCTGGCACGCGGCGGCGGCGGCGGAAGCGGCACGCCGGAGGGCGACGGCGCTGCCGTGAAGCACTGAGGCGCACGCCTTGCGTGAATGAATGCGACAAGCCCGGTGGTGGAAACACGGCCGGGCTTGTTTCTGTCCGGGCTTCAGCGCAAAAGATGGTGCATGGGCGGTTAGCTCAGCTGGCAGAGCATCTCGTTTACACCGAGAGGGTCGGCGGTTCGATCCCGTCACCGCCCACCAATCCTTCCTGGCCTGCGCCATTGGGTGAGCCATCCGGCGCGCCGCGTGGGGCATGTCAGGGCGGGGCATGGCAGATGGTGCCCGGACCCGTGGCGGCTGCGCTGGCGTCATCGGAGATCGGGACACACTCACCGCCGATCATCTTCTCCAAATCGCTGGAGCGGCTTCGTCGTCGGGGGATGCGATTGCTTTCGATGGCAGCAGGTGGAAGATGTGGCCACAGACGCGCCTGATTCATACTGCACGTGCCGGATATGACTTCACCAGTTCATTCTCTGCTCCAGCACCCTTCCACCGACGCGGCCCTGACCGTCGAGGCCGTTGTCCGGCGCATCGCGCGGGGCCGGGTGGAACTGGCGTTCGATGTTCTGGGAGACATTGCCGACATCGTGCTGCCCACGCGGGGTGAAGGCCAGCGGCGGGATGGACTGTGGAAGACCACCTGCGCGGAAATGTTTGTGCGCGCGCCTGGCGCACCGGCCTACCGAGAGGTCAATGTTTCGCCGTCCTCGGACTGGGCGGCATATGCGTTCGATGCCTGCCGCCAAGGCCGACACGACGATCCGGGCGCAGAGCTGACAGGCTTCGATGTCTCGGTCAGCCGGTCGCGGCTTCGTCTCACCGCGGCGATCATGCTGGCCGATCTTGCCGATCCGGCGGAGATGGCCCTGTCGGCGGTGATCGAGATGCGCGGCGGTGGGTTGTCGTACTGGGCGCTGGCCCACCCCGCAGGCGCTCCCGATTTTCACCACAACGTCGCGTTTGCCGCGATCCTCTGAATGCGAAGGACACTTCATGAAGACCGGCCTTGACCGCCTGCTTTCCGACAAGACGCTGAGCGCACCGCTGAACGGACGGCGTGTCGCCCTTCTGGCCCATCCGGCGTCTGTGACCCCGACATTCGAGCACGCGCTCGACGCGCTTGCAGCCCTCCCGGACATCCGCCTGACGGCGGCTTTTGGTCCGCAGCATGGCCTGCGCGGCGACAAGCAGGACAACATGATCGAGTCGGCCGACTATGACGATCCCGTCCACGGCATACCTGTCTTCAGCCTGTACGGCGAAGTCCGGCGCCCGACCGATGAGATGATGTCGACCTTTGACGTGCTGCTTGTCGATCTTCAGGATCTCGGCTGCCGCATCTACACCTTCGTCACGACGTTGCTTTATGTGCTCGAAGCGGCCGCGACGCACGGGAAGTCGGTCTGGGTGCTCGACCGGCCGAATCCAGCCGGGCGCCCGGTCGAGGGACTGCTGTTGCGCAAGGGCTGGGAAAGCTTTGTCGGCGCGGGGCCAATGCCCATGCGGCATGGCCTGACCCTCGGCGAGATGGGGCATTGGTTCATCGACCATTTCAAGCTCGACGTCGATTATCGCGTGATCCCGATGACCGGTTGGCAGCCGGACATCGCCCCCGGATTTGGTTGGCCCATTGGAACAAGGGGCTGGGTCAATCCCAGTCCGAACGCGCCCAACCTGTCCATGGCGCGCGCCTATGCCGGCACAGTGATGCTGGAAGGGGCCACCTTGTCGGAGGGACGCGGCACCACCCGTCCGCTGGAATTGTTCGGCGCGCCGGACATCAATGCCCGGGCTGTCTTGTCGAGGATGCAGACCATGGCGCCGGAATGGCTGTCGGGCTGCATCCTGCGCGAGTGCTGGTTCGAGCCGACGTTTCACAAACACGCCGGAAAGCTCTGCAACGGCATTCAGATCCATGTCGACAGCCCCGCCTATGACCATCAGGCCTTCCGCCCGTGGCGGCTGACGGCACTCGCCTTCAAGGCGATCCGCGAGGCCTATCCGGATTATCCCCTGTGGCGGGATTTCCCTTATGAATACGCTTTCGGCAAACTTCCGATCGACGTCATCAATGGTGGACCGCAGCTGCGCGAATGGGTCGATGACGCGGCCGCCGCGCCCGGCGATCTCGAAGCGCTGACCCGTCCGGACGAGACCGAATGGCTGAAGCTGAGGGAAGCTTACACGATCTATCCGTGATCAGGCTGGCATGGGGGTGATCCGCCCGGCCGATCCAGTGTGGCTCCTGTGACACTGCCGCTGCGAAGTTTCGCGCATGAAGCGATTGTCACGGTTCCGCAACAAAACCGTCATCGCCCTGTGATCGGTCGCGACGATACCCCTCTCCGGTTCTTCAGGGGAGAGGTGTTTCATCATGCAGGTTTCACGGTTTGTCATCGCGTCGCTGATCGGCGCGGGCTTTACAGGGGCGGCGTATGCCGAGTTCATCACCGGCAAGGTCACGGATGCGTCGGGACAGGCCCCGCTTGAGGGCGCCATCGTCAGCATTGACGGGCTGAACCGCTCGGCAACCACCAACCGCTTTGGCGAGTATCGCATCGCCAACGTTCCGGCGGGCGACTACAAGGTGCTGGTCGACTATATCGGCGCCGGTTCGGTGGCTTCGGACGTGACGGTCTCGGCCAGCGGTGCGACGCTCGACTTTACGGTCGGCGCGGACGTGCGCTACCTTGATAACGTGCTCGTGGTCGGCTCGCGGGCGGCGCAGGCCGGCGCGATCAACCAGCAGCGCGCCTCCGACGCCATCATCTCCGTGATCGACAGCGACGGCCTCGGCAACTTCCCGGACACGACCGTCGCCGACTCGCTGTCGCGCGTTCCGGGTCTCTCCATCGAAACCGACCAGGGCGAGGGCCGCTATGTGTCGATCCGCGGCATCAACACCGACCTGATTGCCGCCTCGATCAACGGCGTGCGCACACCGTCTCCCGAAGGCCGCCGCGGCGTGCTGCTCGACGGCGTGCCGTCCGACCTTCTGGATGGCATTGAGGTGCAGAAGTCGCTCACCCCGGATGTCGATGCCGACAGCCTCGGCGGCATCATCAACCTGAAGACCATTTCCGCCTTTGACCGTGATGGCCAGTTCATCCGCGGCAAGCTGGAAGGCCAGTATAACGAGATCACCGAGGAGTTTTCTCCGAAGGCGACTCTGACCTATTCCAACGTGTTCAACGACACGTTCGGCGTTGCGGTTTCGGTGAACTATCAGGATCTGCGCATCGAATCCCACAACAACGAGACCGGCGAATGGGGCGAAGTTGACGGCGAGGACTTCCTCGTGCCGCAGCCGGGCTTCACCGGTTTCGTGCCGACCGACGACTACGAACAGCGCTGGTATGACCTGACCCGTCAGCGCATTGGCCTCGTTGCCAATTTCGACTGGCGCGTGAACGAGAACACAGACCTTTATCTGCGCACCCTCTACAATCAGTACACCGACGACGAAGTGCGCAACAAGTTCGAGTTCCGCGAGATGGACGAGGAAATCGTCTCGGTCTCCGGCACAAGGGTCGCCTATCGCCGCGGCGAGGTGGACGCCGAAGTCCGCCTGCGCGAGGAAGTGCGCAACATCCAGACCTATTCTCTGGGCGGCGAGACGATGATGGGTGACTGGAATTTCGACTATGAAGCCTCATGGGCCTATGCCGAGGAAGACGATAGCGACAATCATGACGTCGCCTTCCGTTCGACCCCGGAACAGCGCAACAACACGATCGGCTCCATCGTGTTCGACTATGCCAATCCGCGCGCACCGACGATTTCCGGACCGGCGCTGACCTTCCTGCTCGACCCGTCCAATTACGAGATGGACGCGTTCGAACGTGAGTTCACGACCAATGAGGACACCGAGACGGCGCTGCAGTTCAACGTCTCCAAGGACTCGCTGCTCGGTGATGTTCCGGTGACGTGGAAAGCCGGCCTGAAGCTGCGCGACCGCGAGAAGACGAGCGATGTGAACCTCGTCTTCTTCTCACGCGACCTGAACCTTGCCGACTTTGTCCAGCCGAATGCGCGCATCACGGGCTGGCGTCTCAACAACCCGATGTTCCGCTGGCCGGACGCTTATCTGACGGCGGCCCTGCGCAACACGTTCACGGCGGACGAGCTGGACGAGGACGCATCCTTCCTGGAATCGACGGTGGGCGACTACGAGATCAACGAGCAGATCCTCGCCGGCTATGCGATGGGCACGTTCGAATTCGGCCGGGCCACGGTCGTGGCGGGTGTGCGCATCGAGAAAACCGATGTCGACCTCACCGGCTTCTTCGTCGATGAGGGCGAGGTTGACGCCGTTCGCCGCGACATCTCGAACGACTACACCGATGTCCTGCCGAGCGTGAACGTCAAGTATGCGTTCAGCGACAACCTGATCGGGCGGGCCGCCTATTACGCCGCCATCGTGCGTCCGTCCTTCGGCGACATGGCCCCGCGCGCCTTCCTCAACGAGGACCGGGACGCGGTTGAACTTGGCAATCCGAATCTCGACCCGTACTCGGCCGACAATTTCGACCTCAGCCTGGAATTCTACCCGACCGAATTGTCGGTGCTGTCGATCGGCGTGTTCCACAAGGAGATTCAGGACGCCATCTTCCCCGCATCCTACGACATCGATGATGTTCCGGCGGGCGTCGACCTCAACTTCCTCGGCGCTGCGACGCTGGCCGGGATTACGGATGTCGACACCTTCATCAACGTCGGCGACAGCACGATCACCGGCGTGGAATTCAACGCCGTTCAGAATCTCGGCGACCTGTCGGGCGCGCTGGACGGTTTCCTCGTGTCGGCGAACCTGACCCTCTCGGACTCCGAGACGACGCTTCCGGACGGGCGCAAAGTGCCTTTCCTCAAGCAGGCCGATACGGTCTGGAATCTGGCGGTTGGCTATGAGCGCGGGCCGTTTGACCTGCGGGTGTCGGCCAACTTCCGCGGCGACTATCTTGACGAGCTGGTTGACCAGGATCTCGACCGCAACACAGCGGACCGGACTCTGATCGAAGCTTCGGCGAAATACACCGTGAACGACAACTTCCAGGTCTATGTCGAAGGCAAGAACCTGACCGACGAGCCGGAATATTACTATTTCGGCCGCGAGGACCGTCTGTCACAATATGACGAGTTCGGTCGCTCCTTCATTGTCGGCGTCCGCGTCACGTATTGATTGGCGCCGCACCGCGCGGCGAAGGTCTGAAAACGAGGGTCGGCGGCGCGAGAAACTGCGCCGCCGACACCTTTTGCGCCTGCACCCCGCAGGCTATCGAGGATATAATGTTCGTATCAACCGGACGAGGGAAAGAGATGGGCATGCCGAAGATTGTGGGCGCAGTTTGCGGGCTGGGACTTCTGATGGCGGCAGGTTGCGCCGTAGCGCCGGAAATCCTTCCCTTCGATGTCAAGCCGGTGGCGGCCAGTGTCGAGACCGACCCGATGACGGGGCGGGGCGACCGGGCCGACGATCCGGCGATCTGGGTCGATCCGGCTGACCCGTCGCGCTCTCTCATCCTCGGCACCGATAAGGATAACGGCCTTTATGTCTACGGCCTTGACGGGAAGACGCGGCAATATCTGGACGTTGGCCGGGTGAACAATGTCGACGTGCGCGGCACTCTGGCGGTGGCCAGCAATGACGAGGTGAACGGGCTCTCCTGGTTCCGGATCGACGCGCAGACGCGCGAAGTCCTCCATCTCGGCGATACGAAGGTCGACCGGACCGAGCCCTACGGCATATGCCTCGGCATGATTGATGGCCGGGCCGTGGCGGGGGTGACCTACAAGGACGGCACGGTCGAGCTTTGGACGGCGCTGGTCGATGGGGACGAACAACTCTCGGCGGCCCTCACGCGGACGGTGAAGCTTTCCTCGCAGCTTGAGGGTTGCGTCTTCGATGATTCCGAGCGGCGCCTGTTCATCGGCGAAGAGAATGTCGGCCTGTGGTCACTGGAGCTTGCGGATGATCTTTCTGAGCCGGTCAGCGTCGATACGATCGCAGCCGGAAACGGGCTGGTGGCTGATGTCGAGGGCGTTTCGCTGTGGCTCGATGAGGACGGCGCGGGCTATCTCATCGCATCTGCGCAGGCCGCCGACCGTTTTGTGATCTATAACCGCATTCCGCCGCATGCCCCGCTCGGTATCATCACCATCACCGGCAGCGCTGACGGCTCGATCGACGCGGTGAGCCATACTGACGGGCTGGATGTGACGTCTTCGCCGCTGCCGGGTTATCGGAGCGGGCTGATGGTGGTGCAGGACGACGGCACCCCGGCGAGCGGGGTGAACCAGAACTTCAAGCTGGTCGACTGGGCCGAGATCGAAGCCGCACTCGGCTGGCGCGCGTCGGCGAACTGAAATCGCGGCTTTGGACCGGGCCGACCGGGCCAACCGAACCAAAACGCCTCAAGAGGAGATCGTCATGAAAGACGCGATGCAGCAGGATGAGAACACGCCCTCCAATCCGAGGATCGGACGCGGGGCGGCGACCATTGGCGAGGTGATCGAGGCGAGGCTGAGCCGTCGCGGCTTTCTCGGCGGCATGGCAGCGGTCGCGGGCCTCACGGCGACGGGCTGCACCACGACGACAGGCGGCGCGGAAACGGCCGGAGTCGCCGGACTTCCCGAAGGTGGCTCGAAGGCGGCCGTTCAGCCGGGCTTCGGGTTCGCGGAGATTGCGCGGGGAATGGACACGACCCATCACGTGCCGGATGGCTACAGCGCCGACATCCTGATCCGCTGGGGCGATCCGCTCTTCAGCGACAGCCCGGCCTTTGATCCGGCCAACCAGACCGAGGCCGCACAGCTTCGGCAGTTTGGCTACAACAACGACTTTATCGGTTTCATCCCGCTGGAGGCCGATGCGCAGGGTCGGGCGCGCGGGCTGCTGTGCGTGAACCATGAATACACCTCGTCGGCGCTGATGTTGCCGGGCGTTGCGGCGGGTTTTCCCGGCTCGATGACGCAGGAACTGTGCCGGATCGAGATGGCCGCGCATGGCGGCAGCGTGGTGGAACTGGTGCAGGCGCCGGAGGGCTGGCGGCCCGTGGTCGCAGGACGATACAACCGGCGGATCACCGCGCATGCCACGCCGATGGACGTGACCGGGCCGGCGGCGGGACATCCGAGGCTGCAGACGGCGAGCGATCCGACGGGTCGCGTGGTCTCCGGAACGCTCAACAACTGCGCCGGCGGCATCACGCCCTGGGGCACATGGCTGATGGCGGAGGAGAATTTCAACGGCTACTTCCTCGGCGAAGTGCCGGAAGGCCACCCGGAGAGGGCCAATTACGAGCGTCTCGGCCTGCCGGGCGGCTGGTATCAGTGGGGCCAATTCGAAGCGCAGTTCGATCTGGCACGCGAGCCCAATTCGCCGAACCGCTTTGGCTGGGTGGTCGAGGTCGATCCGTTCGATCCGGCGTCGCGGCCGAAGAAGCGCACAGCGCTCGGGCGGTTCAAGCATGAGGGCGCCGAGAATGTCGTGGCCCCCGATGGTCGTGTCGTGATCTATATGGGTGACGATCAGCGCTTTGATTATGTGTACAAGTTTGTGACGGCGGGCCGCTTCGATGCGGCCAACCCGGCGGCTGCGCGCGATCTTCTGGACGAGGGCACGCTGCATGTCGCGCGCTTTGACGCTGACGGCACGGTCGAATGGATGCCGCTGACATGGGGCACAGGACCGCTCACCCCGGAGAACGGGTTTGCGTCGCAGGCGGACGTTCTGATCGAGACGCGGCGGGCGGGCGACCTCCTCGGCGCGACACCGATGGACCGCCCGGAAGACGTCGAGCCGGACGCGAAGGCTGGCCGTGTCTGGGTCATGCTGACTAACAACAACCGCCGCACAGAGGATCAGATCAACGCGGCCAACCCGCGCGCCGACAATGCGTTCGGGCATATCATCGAGATCATTGAGCCGGACGGCGACTTTGCTTCCACGCGCTCGCGCTGGGAATTCCTGGTTCGTTGCGGCGATCCGGCCGATCCGCGTGTCGGCGCCGTGTGGAACCCGCTGACCAGCGAGAACGGATGGTTTGGCAGCCCGGACAATTGCGCGGTCGATCCGCAGGGGCGGCTGTGGGTCGCGACGGATGGCAATGATGACACCGGGGCTGCCGATGGCCTCTGGGCAATGGAAACCGATGGCGAGCGGCGCGGCACAGGGAGGGCGTTCTTTCGCACCCCCGTCGGCGCGGAACTCTGTGGGCCACGATTTGCACCGGATGGAGCGGCTCTGTTCGTCTCTGTCCAGCATCCGGGCGAGGGCGAGGGCGCACACTTCGACAATCCGACGACGCGCTGGCCCGACTTCCGCGACGGCGTGCCGCCACGCCCCAGCGTTGTCGCGATCCGCAAGACCGGCGGCGGTGTGATCGGTAGCTGAGGTGAGCGGTTCAGGCGCGGCGTGGGCGACCCCGGAGGGTCAGTTGCAGCGCGCGGCCCTGGCATAAAGACAGCGGGCATCGGTTGGTGCCCGCTGTCTGCTTTTGTGTCGATCGTGTTCGCAGTGTCAGTCGGCGGCGTCCTTCAGGTCGCCAGCGGTCTTGCGAACCTCGCCCTCGACCTTGTCCAGCTTGCCCTCGGTTTCGAGCTTCTTGTTGCCCGTCGCCTTGCCAGCGGCTTCCTTCACGGAGCCTTCAACGGTCTTGGCGTGTCCCTTGAGATGTTCCTTGTCCATGTTCAATTCCTTCATTTTGCCTTGCCCCGCCGACATAACGTGCCTGTTCGGACGAGGTTCCTGAAGAAGACCGACAGCGAATGGGTGCGGCGCAGTGGGACTTGCGCGGACCGTCAGGGGGCTGTCGAGGGGGCCGCCCGGGGAGTGTGGAGGGGGTGGATGGTGGGCGATACTGGGATTGAACCAGTTACCCGCTACGGTATCAGCGTAGGCGCCTGCGATGCTTGTGCCTACCGCAAACCTCATCCGGCTAGCGAGCGGCCGCGAATCGGGCAATGCTAATTCGAAGGATATCCAGCTCAGACGCCGTCGGTGAATAGTAGGTGTTCGGTGAAATTTGTGTCTTTAATCGAGGGCCTGATGTTCGTGTGCAATCGGCGCGGAGGTGGTGGTTTACATGGCCGGCAGTCGACAGGACCTTCATTAGCGAAGTTGCTTGTCGCCAAGCCCGGTGAAAGCCTACTAGGTCTGACGCTCGGCATGCGGCCAGTTCTGGTCACATGCCGCTCTGTCAATCGCTTTAAGGGAGACCACCCAATCACCAGACTAAGCCCGGAGCGGGAATCTCAACTAGTTCCGGGGCGACGACGCTTTGTTACTGAGTGCTACCAGCAGTCTCCATCTTACGAATGTTACTTGCGGGCCGAAACGCGTGAAATGCAAACGCAAACGTGACGTCGTAGGGAACGTCGACTAGCAACGTGCCGCGCCGCCGCTGAACGACGACATTGCCGATCTCGCGGCCGCTCGCAATGGAATGCGTGTCCAACGCGGATGCTTGCCCCGCCTCCCAAATGAGGATGAGTTCGCCAGCTTCAATTCTCCCTTTTTCCCTGAGCAGTTCTAGCGCCCACGCCTCGTATCCGCCGGGCGACGTCTCAACCGCAATGACCCGGTCCATGGGATCGATACCCTTCGGCAAGTCGCCATCGTACAAAAATGGGATCTGGCCCTTCGCATCATATCCGACATAGGGATTGCTGCCATAGTTGCGCGAACCAGGGTCATTTGGAACAAGCACACGACCATTTGGGAAGCGCTGTCGAAAGCGCTTGAAAGATTCAATGCGGGAGGGAATGAGCCTCAGCTCACGACCCGTCATCTCCCCCACGATGGCCATGCCCGTAAATTGCTGCCACCAGCTTTCGGTCTGTCGGTCGTACATCACGAGGTCGGAATAGCGCAGCTTTCCCGTTGTCCCGAAGTCCAAGATGCGACCATCAATCTCGCGCTCATACACGATGGAAGCATTGCAGAGCGGGCAGTAGGTAATGATAACCGGCAATCCACCGATAGTATCATTGACAATCTCATGCCACATGAGCACTCGCAAGGGATAGGCGCGCGCATCTTGCCCAATCATCACCGAGATTATCGGCTCCTCATCAGTGAGCGTTTTCACCCAGTCAAGAGCTCCCCCGCTCGTTAAGTGGATGAATTTTGGTTCATCGATCGAGGGAATCCCGTCTTTCGGTGGGCCACCGGACCTGATTTCATCCAGGCCAACAGAGTGGCGGGTAAAATCGGTCCGGGGCCATTCATCTACCCAGGGGCGCGAGTCTGCAGCGAGCGCCACGAATGAAGGGACATGCGTGATTTGAGCCAGGGCCGCCAAGAACAGGATTGCTAGAAGCATGCTGCCGGCTATGTCGGGGCTCCTCGAACTCATGAATAAATGCGCCATGCCAATTCTCACAATCCGAGAGTCATATCATTATGCCATGTACAAACTCGCCATTTCCGGCGCGATCAAAGACATACGTTTCCTCGGAGCTGCTGACCTGCAGCATTGGCCCAGAGAGACAACGTGCCAAGGATCATCAACTGAGTTTCCATCGTTAGACGGTCCTCGACGGAACGTCCTCGACATGACAGCCTAGACCGGTAGCGCGATCTTAGAAAATCGCAGCAGGGTGATGGTATATGGGAACAGCAGCGGTTCATCTGGTTGTCGATCGCCCCGAAACTCCTCTCAGCTCACGGCGTCCAAATGGAAAGCCCGGTGCCACCAAGGCCGTGATGTTTCGTCAGACGTGTCGGCTCTCCGCCCTCGGGGAACGTTCAGCCAAGGATGCCTTGCGACTGCGTCCATGAAATTTCTGACAACCGGTGAATACGCACGATGACGAACGGATACGAGCGACACTTCGCGAGCAACCGGCGGGTCTGTAATCGGACGAGTCATCAGGCCTGGGCTCATTACAATATGCTCCGGAAGCAGGGCAATGCCCAAGCCACCCGCAACCATCGTCTGGACCCAATCCTCACGATCACTACTATAGACACGATGCAATTCGAATCCGAGTTCGCGGCACATGTCTGCAAGTCCATGTCGAAACTCGCAGCTCGCGCGCTCGAGATAGTTCTCCCCTTTTAGCTCGGATAGACTGATGCCCTGCTTCCGCTCGAAAGGATGTCCAGGGGGTAAGGCGACAAGGAATCCCTCCCTATAGAGAGGCAGAACCTTGAACCTGTCATCATATGATCCGGGAGTCGCCATTATCGCGAGGTCCAATTCGCCAGCAAGGAGCCTTGCTTCGATGCTGTTGGGTACACATTCCACCAGCTTGAGTTCTGCTCCCGGACAGTCAGCGCGAAATCGCGCAAGGAACCCAGTGAATCGCAAGGGCCCGACCGTGCACATCACACAGACAGTGAGCGGGGCTTCCTCCATCTTTAGAAATCGCCGCGCTGTCAGTTTTGCGCTCGCCGCCTCTGCGTGGAGTGCTTGGAGCCGCGGCAGGAGGAGCTGGCCGAGATCCGTAAGGTGGCTTTGCAACCGCTCACGCCGAATCAGTGGACCGCCAAGCTCAGCTTCGAGATTCTGTATCGCCCGCGTCAGCGCAGGTTGCGTTACATTGAAATCGCGAGCTGCTTGCGTGAAATTTAATGTCTTCGCCAGAGCAACAAAATAGCGAACCTGATACATTTCCATGAGGGCCTCAACTGCCTTAAATTAAGATTGATGATCGATGCTCGCGGCGACATGGCAGGCCCACGAAACCATGGATGAATGGTCGATGAAGTTGAACTCGACCGGAATTGCGCGCTCGTGTCGCCCCGACGGCGTGGGTGAACGCCACGAGGTGAATCAAATGGCGAACTGTCATGGCCTATTAACATCTATATAGCCCGAGTAGTGGCGGCTCAGAGTTGTCGTGAACAGAATTTCCGAGGGTTAGACGTCTCAGTTGCAGCACTCCCGATCGTTCCGATATAAACATAGAAGAGCGACACCGGCACAATTCCGATCAGAGTCGCTGCCACGTAGTGCGTTTCAGAGATACGAATCACACCCAAAGCATAGTCCCTGTCCTGCTCGGGCATGTTTCAGTGAGCGGCGCATCACCAATATCCGCGCGAGTACCTCGTGTATTTGCCAGTGAACAACAACGCGGCGGGGAGCAATGCTAAGTCGCACTTGACCGCCGAAGGTTTGAGTTACAAGACACCACTACGCACATTGAGCACTTGGCATAATAGAACCCGCATTCGCCAAAGAGAGCAAATCGCGTTGAGGTGAGACCGCAGTCACGCAAAGTCATGAACTCGTGAACTGTGAGGGACGACACAGGCGGGGACGGCCTCACGACCCACCTCCATGGAAGAACCCCAAGGAGAGCCCCATGAAACGCGGTAGATTCCATTATTCGGCCGCTATCACAGCGGCGCTACGCATTGGTGGTGCCACCATCATTGCCCTGTCGGCGATGTTAGGTGCATGGGCGACAGTCCGTCCGGCGTCAGCCGATGAAGTTCGCTGCTTGACGTCAACAGAAATGACAAAGCCGCTTCAGCGGGAATTCAATGAAACGCCGGCCGATGTTAGCTCATCAGTGAGACAAGTATAGTCCAGGTCTTCGCCGGCCCAGACGGTCATACCTGGACT
>JBGSUF010000417.1:0-3870 GCA_041736285.1 Hyphomonadaceae bacterium
CCGCCCCCGCTTCTGGGTGTCGGCGGGAAGACGCCGCTGCCGGTGACGGTGAGCTTTGCGACGGGGCCGCTGCCGGCGCGGTTCGAGGCGCAGCTTGAGACAGGCGAACGGCTGAGCCAGCCCGCTCTGCGCCGGGTTTCCGGGTTTGAGGGACGCAGCCGGCGGGTGGAGTTCCTGCCGGACGCGGAGCGGCGCGGACTTGCCGAGGTCAAGGCGTTCTGGATCCGCTGGACCGGGCCGCTCGGGCTTGCGGCCAAGCAGCACCTGCGCCGCTATGACGTGACGATACCGGTCACGCCGGACATCGCCTTCGTGCAGGAGGAGGCTGTGCGCATCTACGACCGTCACGCCGATTTTGGCTCCAAGATCGAACTGGAGCGCGGCGCGGGCACCGAATTCGACGCGCTGCGCGAGTTTGCCGCCGGGATGGACCGGCGCGCGATCGACTGGAAGCATTCGGCGCGGCACCTGTCGCTGCTGGCCAAGGAATATCGCACCGAGCGCAATCATACGCTGGTCATGGCGTTCGACACCGGGCGGCTGATGTCGGAACCGCTGGTGATGGAAGAGGGAAAGGCGGGTCTGTCGCGGCTGGACCGGGCGATCCATGCGGGGCTGTTGTTGTCGCATGTGTCGCTGCGCGCGGGGGACTGGTGCGCGCTTTATGGCTTCGATGCGCGTCCGCAGCTTCCCGCCCGTCCGGTCTCCGGGCCGAGGGCGTTTGCGCAGCTTCAGGCGCTGGCGGCGCGGCTCGAATACGGGGAGGAGGAGGCCAACTACACGCTGGCGCTCGCCGACCTTGCAACCTCGCTGAACCGCCGGGCGCTGGTGGTGCTGTTCACCGACTTTGTGGACACCATCTCCGCGCAGATCATGCTGGACAATATCCAGCGCCTGTCAAAGCGCCATCATGTGCTGTTCACGACATTCCGCGACCCGCTGATTGCGCGGCTGACAGGGGCTGTGCCGACGAGTGCGGAGGATGTTGCACGCGCCGTCATCGCCGAAGGACTGCAGACCGAGCGCCAGCGCGTCTTCACGCGGCTGTCGCGGATGGGCGTTGACGTGCTGGAAGCGGACGCCAATCATTTCGGCTCCCGTCTCGTCAGCCGGTATCTGGAGATCAAGCGGAGGGAAAGCCTGTGACCAACAAGGCCGCCGGGACGCAGGTGCTTCGCAGCTATCGGTTTCGCGAGGAACGCGAGGCCGAATGGCGGCGGCTGGAGGCGATCCTGCTGCGCGTGGAGGCGGGCGGGGCCGGGCGGCTGACCCCCGAAGAGATGGTGGAGTTGCCGAGGCTCTACCGGGCGGCGGTTTCGTCGCTGTCGGTTGCGCGGGCGATCAGCCTCGACCGCAGCGTGACGGCGTATCTGGAGGCGCTGTGCGCGCGGGCGTATTTCTTCGTCTATGGCTCGCGGACGACGTTGCGGCAGAAGCTGTCGCGGTTCTTCTCCGAGGACTGGCCGCGCGCGGTGCAGTCAAGCTGGGGCGCGGTCGGGTTTTCGGCGCTGTGCCTGTTTGGCGGATGGATCATCGCGTTCGTGATGTTCATGCAGGATCCTGACACGTTTTACCTGTTTCACGGCAGCGGCGGGTTTGACATGCGTACGCCGGCCGCGTCGACCGAATACCTTCGGTCAACGCTCTACAATGAGCCGGGGGCCATCGACATCGAGACCATGCTGACAGCCTTTGCGAGCCAGCTTTTCACGCACAATTCGAGCATCGCCATTCTTGCCTTCGCGCTCGGCTTTGCGTTCGGGATTCCAACGGCGGTGCTGCTGATCATGAACGGGCTTTATATCGGGTCGTTCTATGCACTGTTCTGGTCGCGGGGGCTGGGGTTTGAACTGACGGGATGGCTGTTCATCCACGGGGTGACGGAATTGCTGGCGGTGGTGCTGGCGGGGGCGGGAGGCTTCGTCATCGGCATGTCGGTGGCGTTTCCGGGCCAGCGCACGCGGATCGCGGCGGCGCGCCATGCCGGGGAGAAAGCGACGACGCTGGTTCTCGGGGCGATCACCATGCTGTTCCTTGCGGCGCTGCTCGAAGGCTTTGGCCGGGAGACGATCCAGTCGGACATGGTGCGCTATGCCATCGCCATCGGCACGGCATTGCTTTGGGGGCTGTATTTTGTCGGCCGTCCGCTCGCACGGAGACCGCAGCGATGAAGGCGTCTATGGCCGCCGCCCGCGCCGCGCTGAAAAGGCCGAAGGCGGCCGCGCAGCCGGAGACGTTCTGGCGGGAATTCACCACGCCGGAGGGGGCGCGGCTGTCGCTGAAGATCGCATCTGCCGGGGAACGGGCCGGGGCGTTCACGATCGATTTCATCCTGCTGATCCTGACGCTCATGCTTGGCGGCTGGGTGTTTTCGATGGTGTTTGAGGGTGCAGGATGGGACGCCGAGCGCATTGGCGGGGCCATGTTCGGCATTTTCGTGTTCGTCGTGCGCAACTTCTATTTCATCGCCTTTGAGGCGCATCGCTTCGCCGCCACGCCGGGCAAACGCGTGCTCGGGCTTCGCGTGGCCTCCCGCGATGGCGGGCGGTTGTCGAGCAATGCCGTTTTCGCCCGCAATCTGGTGCGCGAAATCGAAGTGTTCATGCCGATTTACCTGCTCGTCTACATGATTTCCGCATCGGTCTATGACGATGAAAGCGGGACGATGCTGGCGGTGGTGGGCCTTGTCTGGACGCTGGTCTTCATCCTGTTTCCGCTGTTCAACCGTGACAGGCTGCGGCTCGGCGACCTGATTGCCGGAACCTGGGTGGTGCATGTGCCAAAGCCGGTGCTGATGAAGGATGTGGTGGCCGGCAAGCCTTCTGACGCTGTGGCGGAGGGCGATTTTGCCTTCACGCCGCAGGAACTGGCGGTTTATGGCATCCACGAACTTCAGGTTCTGGAGGGCTTGTTGCGGACATCCACGCCGGAGGTGCGCAGCGCTGTCGCCGATCGTATCCGGCGCAAGATCGGGCGCGTGGCCGTACCCGGCGAGGACGATCAGGCTTTCCTCAACGCCTTTTACGCCACGCTGCGCCAGCACCTCGAAAGCGGCCTGGCCATGGGCCGGCGCAAACGCGACAAGTTCGACAAGGGGTAAGGGGGGCAGGCGCCCCGCAAAGCCCTCAGTTGATGATGAAAGCCTCGGTCTTTGCGCGGATTTCGTCGTCGGTGACGCCGGGGGCGATTTCGAGCAGGCGCAGGCCTCCGGGCACGACATCGAATACGCCAAGGTCGGTGATGATGCGGTCGACCACGCCCTTGCCCGTCAGCGGCAGGGTGCAGTGCTTCAGCAGCTTGCTCTCTCCGGCGCGGTTGGTGTGATCCATCACGACGATGACGCGGCCGACACCGGCGACAAGGTCCATCGCGCCGCCCATGCCCTTGACCAGCTTTCCGGGGATCATCCAGTTGGCGAGGTCGCCATTCTCAGCGACTTCCATCGCGCCGAGAATGGCCATGGCGATCTTGCCGCCGCGGATCATGGCAAAACTCGTCGCGCTGTCGAAGTAGGCGGTGTGTGGAAGTTCGGTGATGGTCTGCTTGCCCGCATTGATAAGGTCGGCGTCTTCCTCTCCCTCCAGTGGGAATGGCCCCATGCCGAGCATGCCGTTTTCGCTCTGCAGCGTCACGTCCATGCCCTCCGGGATGTGGTTGGCCACCAGCGTCGGAATCCCGATGCCGAGGTTCACATACATTCCGTCCTGAAGTTCGAGAGCCGCGCGGGCGGCCATGTCGTCACGTGTCCAGGGCATTAGGCGGTCTCCTGTGTGTGATTTGAAAGCCATCCCTTTTGTGTCAGCGTCCGAAAAGCAGTTTCGATCTGGCGAGGCGTGAATTGCTGCTTCCGTTCATTCCATCTGTGAACGC
>JBGSUF010000337.1:0-4990 GCA_041736285.1 Hyphomonadaceae bacterium
CGCGTCCTCGGCCGGCCGCCGCCGCAGGCTCTGCTGCGCCTCTCCGCGGACCAGCGCGCTCGGCCGGGAGGACAGCTGGCTGTCGGCAATCCACACCACATCCCCGTCCGGATCGCGCACCTGACGCCAGCCCCATGTCTCCTTGATGATCAGCACGGGAAGGCCGGCCCGCTCATACAGCCAGACAACGGGGTGTTCGGTGGTCGGACCTTCCCGCCCGCGCACGGCGGCGTAACGCAGACTTTCGAAACGCGGCACGGCTTCGCCGGAAAACTCGCTGACGCGAACGGTTGGGGCGGCCTGCGCCTGAGCCGAAGCGGCCAGTACCGTTAAGGCAAGAACCGTGGAGGCCAGAACCGTGGAGGCAAGAACCGGCGCGGCAAGGCCAAGCACCACACGGGCGGACGCGAAAAGCGGTGGGATACGCAACATGGACCTCCGGTCGGCTGTCACCTTCAGCCCTGCGCGGAGGTGCGCTGGTGCTGCGGCAATTTCAACCACAACTCTGCCACCACAAGGTGAAAACGACGTAAAGCATGGACGCAGGACGGGCTTCATGCACATTTTTGCAGGGCAAGGGGTTTGGCGTGCGCGAATCTGTCTGATAAGCGATAAAGCAGGACATTTGGGGAATGCGAACATGCCATCGAAAAAGCTCAAGGTGATCGTCACCCGCCGCCTGCCGGATGCGGTGGAGCTGCGCCTGCGCGAACTCTTCGACACCGAGCTGAACCCGGAAGACATCCCGTTTTCGAACGATCGTCTTGCCGATGCCCTCGGCCGCGCTGACGTCCTCGTGCCGACGGTGACCGACAAGATTGACGGCCGGCTGATGGCCCGCGCCGGCGAACGGCTGCGCCTGATCGCCCAGTTCGGTGCCGGGGTGGACAATATCGACGTTCAGTCCGCCGTCCAGCGCGGCATTGCCGTGACCAACACGCCCGGCGTCCTGACCGATGACACGGCCGACGTCACCATGGCACTGCTATTGTCCGTGCCGCGCCGGCTGTTTGAGGGTGCGCGCGTTCTGCGGGATGGCGAGTTCACCGGCTGGAGTCCGACCTGGATGATGGGCCGCCGCATCGCTGGCAAACGCCTCGGCATTGTCGGCATGGGCCGCATCGGTCAGGCCGTCGCCCGCCGCGCCCGCGCCTTCGGCCTGCCAATCCACTACCACAACCGCAAGCCGGTCAGCCCCCGCATCGCCGAGGCGCTCGAAGCGACTTACTGGGACAGCCTCGACCAGATGCTCGCCCGGATGGACCTCATCTCCATCAATTGCCCGCACACGCCGGCCACCTTCCACCTCATCTCCGCCCGCCGCATCGACCTGATGAAGCCGACGGCTGTTGTCGTGAACACATCACGCGGAGAGGTGATCGACGAGGCCGCGCTGACCCGCGCCCTTCGCGAAGGCCGGATCGCCGGTGCCGGTCTCGACGTTTTCGAAAACGAGCCGCACATCAATCCGGACTTGAAGAGCCTGCCGAACGTCGTCCTCCTGCCGCACATGGGTTCGGCGACCGAGGAAGGCCGCATCGAGATGGGCGAGAAGGTCATCATCAACATCAAGACCTTCGCAGACGGCCACAAACCCCCGGACCGCGTCATCCCGGCCATGCTCTGACGTCTCCGGCAAGCGCCGGAAGCCGTTCTGGCGCTGCAACAAGCATCATTGCCGCGCAGAAACGTGCGATCATCATTGCCTCCACCCAGACTTTCCCTCACCTGCGAGGACGGGAACATAAGGGGATCGAGCGGTCAATTCGCCTTTTGCGCGCCCTGCGCCGCTCGTTTCGCGGACGCAAGCACCCATATCAACCGAAACCGCCGCAACAAAAGGACACATTGCCCTGAAGACCTTCTGCGCCATCACGGCCCTCTCCGCCTTCTTTCTGGCCGCCTCCCCGGTCGTCATGGCTCACGGCCTCCCCGCTGCGGGCCAGCAGGCGATGACCGCCAAGGACATCGAGGCGACCGACCTTGGTGATGGCATCTTCATGCTGAAGGGACGCGGCGGCAATCTCGGCGTGCTCACCGGCCCTGACGGCACATTCGTCATCGACAGCCAGTTTGCCGACATCTCCGTCCCCAACCTGTCGAAGATTGCGGGCCTTGAAGGTTCCGCCGACGGGTTGCGCTTCCTCGTCAACACGCACTGGCACGGCGATCATGTCGGCGGTAACGCAGCCTTCGCCGCCGCGGGCGCAACCGTCATCGCGCATGAGGGCGTCCTGCGGCGCATGTCCTCCGACCAGACCCGCGACATGGGCGGGGAGACCCGGACCACGCCCGCCGCAGACGAAAGCGCCTGGCCGGTGATCATGTTCGAAGAGGGCCTTCGCCTGCGCCTGAACGGCCAGTCGATCCGCGTCACCCACCTGCCGCGCGCACACACCGACGGCGACGCAATCATCATCTTCGAGGAGGCCAATGTCATCCACGCAGGCGATGTTCTGTTCTCCGGCACGTTCCCGTTCATTGATCTGGACAGCGGCGGCACGGTGGACGGCTATGTTGAGGGCCTTGAGACGATCATTGCCGCGGCGGACGCCGACACCCGCATCATCCCCGGCCATGGCCCGCTGTCGACGCGCGAAGATGTCATCGCATCGCGCGACATGATCGTTCAGACGCGGGAGCTGATCCGGGCGGAGGTTGGTCTCGGCCGCACCCTGGACGAAATCCTCGCGGCCAACCCGCTTGCCGACTGGAGCGAGGCGTGGTCGTGGAACTTCATCTCGACGGAGCGTTTCACCACAACCCTGTACCGCGACGCGGTGGCGGTCAGCCAGTAGTTTCAGGGTTGCGCCACGGACGCGTCGGCCGGCGCGGGGATTGCCTCGCCGCTGTCTTGCGCGTCTGGCGTGTCCTCCCGCTCCGGCGCGGGATGAACCTCGGCCGCGAGAAAGCTGACCACGTCAGAAAGTGACCGTGCCGCAATCTCCTCCTGCGGCAGGTGACCCACACCGTCATAAGCGATCAGCCGAGCGCCCGGTATGGCTTCGGCGAACTTCCGGCCGTGCGCGGGCGGTACGAGATTGTCCCCCTCGCCATGCAGGACCAGAACCGGCACGGCGATCACCGCAAGGCGCTCCTTGCTCGCCAGCCCATCTGGATCGTCCCGGCTGAGGAGTTGCAGCAGGATTTCCCGATGCCCCGGCGCCCGCGCCAGCATGGCGTAGCGTTCGACCATTTCATCGGTCACCTGGCTCTGGTCGACAAAGCTGTCCTTTAGCCCGGACTCGAACATCATGGTCAGGTCGAGATCCTTCAGAACCACCCGCCCGACCGGATTATCGACCACCACGAAGGCCAGCGGTCGCCCCTCGTCCGCGCCGCGTGGCCATCCGCCCGACCCGACCAGCACCAGCCCCTCCACCTTCTCCGGATGCGCCAACGCATATCTCCACGCCACATTGCCCCCCATGGAGGAGCCGACCAGCGTGAACCGATCCACGCCGAGCCGGATGGTCAGCCTGTCCACCAGAGCCGCCATATCGCCGATCGTGACCTGCATGTCGGCTGGCATCCGCGTCAACCCATGGCCGGGCAGATCGAGCGTGATGACCCGGTAGCGCTCGCTCAGCGGCGCGCGCCACGCTTCCCATGTGTGCAGCGAGCTTGAAAACCCGTGCACCAGCACGAGAACCGGCGCATCCCGCGGGCCGGTGTCGGTGTAATGAACAAACTCGCCAGGCGCCAGCGTGACAAACTGCGACTCGCGCACGCCGTAGGCCGCCTCCAGCGTCTCGAACGGAACACTATCCCGCCGCAGGACAAGCCATGCCGCCCCGGCGATGGCAACAATGGTCAGGACAATTGCAAAAAGCCGACGCATCAATCTACTCCACATTCTGTGCGACGGTTTTATGACTTAGGAATCTCCTGCGGCCAAGTGCCCTTTCCTGTTGCAGACAGGGCAATCTTCGTCTTTCGGCAGCCTGACCGTGCGGTTTGTCGCCCCCAGCGCATCAATCACCTCAAGCCGCCCAAGTGGCACAGCCGAAGCATCCGTTACATATCGCACAACTTCCAACGCCATGCGCGCGCCCACCATACCCGTCAGTGCACCAATTATTCCAGTTTGCGCACACGTTGCTGCATTCGGCGGCAGTTCGGGGACGAGACACTGATAGCAGGGCGTTTCCGGGCATCGTCCGCTGTCGAAAACGGCAATCTGCGCCGCCCACGCCGCGACCGCGCCGGAGACAAGCGGCCGCCGCGTCTCATGCGCCATCCGGTTCAGCGAAAGCCGCGTGGTGAAATTGTCGCTGGCATCAATCAGGACATCCCCGGCGAGGCGCGTGCCGTCGGCAAACCGTTCACTCCGCCAAGCCGCCTCGACGCCGGGATTGATCGCCCGCAGCCTTTCGGCCAGCACAACGGCCTTCGGGCGGCCGATATCGGCGGTCGCAAACTGGATTTGTCGCTGGAGGTTGGACAGGCTCACCACGTCATCGTCGAGGATTTCAATCCGCCCGACGCCTGCGGCGGCCAGATACATGGCGCACGGTCCGCCAAGCCCGCCCGCGCCGATGATCGAGACGGACGCCGCCAGCAGTCGCTGCTGGCCCGGCCCGCCAATCTCCTTCAGCATGATGTGGCGCGCATAGCGCTCGATCTCGTCCTTCGTCATGGCACCTTGTCCTTGGTTGCGCGGGGCGCGCCGTGATGGGCATGGCGGGCGGCGGCAAAGCCCGCTATGCCAGCCCGATGACCGACGAACAAGACAAAGGCCACGCCGCTGAGATGCGCCATTTTGCGGAAGCAGTAAAGAGCGGCAAGCCCTTCGCCATCAGCAATGAGGAAGCCCTGCGCGCTACCCTCGCCACCTTTGTGCTGCAAGCCTCCATCGCAGGGGGCGGTACGCTTATCAATACGGCCGAATACGAAGCACAATGGATTTCAGCGACAGAGAACTGATCTACCTCAAGCGCGCCCTTCTCGACACCGAGCGCCATGTGCGCAAGCGTCAGTACAAGGGCTA
>JBGSUF010000414.1:0-2943 GCA_041736285.1 Hyphomonadaceae bacterium
TGCCGGGCGCCTCGCCGACATCATCCGGCGCGAGAGCGTCAGCATCATCCACGCCCGCTCGCGCGCCCCCGCCTGGAGCGCTTTGTGGGCCGCCCGCCGCACTGGCATCCACTTCGTCACCACCTATCACGGCGCCTACAAGGGCCGCAGCGCCCTCAAGAAGCTCTACAATTCCGTCATGGCGCGCGGCGATATCGTGATCGCCAACTCGGCCTGGATTGCCGAACACATCGCCGCCGAGCACGCCCTGCCCGCCGATCGCATCGTCACCATTCCGCGCGGGGTCGACCTTGCGCTGTTTGATGCCGCAGCGATCATCGAGAGCCGGGTGGTCGGGATGAAGTCACTGTTCGGTCTCTCCGGCGGGACAGAGAGCTTCGTTGCCATCATGCCGGCCCGCATGACCGGCTGGAAAGGCCATGCGGAGGCGATCCGCGCCGTCGCTGCCCTGCCTGCAAAACTGCGCGCGCGCATGGTCCTCATCTTCATCGGCGACGCGCAGGGCCGGGAGGCCTATGTGCGCGAACTCGTGAGCCTGGCTGAAACGCTTGGCATTGCCGGGCAGATCCGCATCCTCGGCCATGTCGACGATGTGCCGGCCGCACTCAAGGCGTCGCAGGTCATGCTGGCCCCATCTGTCGAACCGGAGGCGTTCGGCCGCTCGGCAGCTGAGGCCGGCGCGCTGGGCCTTCCGGTGATCGCGACCGACCATGGCGGCGCACGCGAAACCGTCGTGCACGGCGTCACCGGCCTGCGCGTGCCGCCCGGCGACACCAATGCGCTTCGCGATGCCATCGCCGCCATCATGCAACTGCCCGAAACCGAGCGGCTCGCGATGGGAAGTGCAGCGCGTGAATTTATTCGCAGCACCTTTTCCACAACAGCCCTTCAACAAGCGACCATGAGTGTCTATCAGTCACTCTTGACGAGACTGAAGACGCCGGCTGGTTAAACTGGCAGCGGGATCGACAGGGAGATCGTGTGCAGTCAGGTGAGGGGTCACGAGCAAAAAACCCGGGCCTCACGGCGCGGCGGGTGCTGATCATCAAGCTCAGCGCCCTTGGTGATTTCATGCTCGCGCTCGGCGCCATGCGCGCCATACGTGAAGGCCATCCGCGCGCTCAGATCACGCTTTTGACCACGCCGCCCTATCGCGCCTTTGCCGAAAAAATGCCCTATGTCGATGTCGTCGAGGACGACGGTCGCCCCGAGGGCATGAGAGACTCCCGCGAAATGGTGAAGCGGCTTTCGGCTGCAAACTACGACATTGTCTACGACCTGCAGACCTCGACGGGCGGACGGACAAACAATTATTTCAGGATGATGAAGCCGTCGCCGCTCTGGTCCGGCATCGCGCCCGGTTGCGCTTTCCCGCACGACAATCCCGGCCGCGTCGGCATGCACACGATCGAGCGCCTTGGCGAACAACTGAGCCTTGCCGGACTGGCCCCGTCCGATGGCGGAAACTACGCCGACACCCCGCCAATGCCGGACCTGAAATGGATCCACGCCGCGCTCGGCCATCCGCCGCGTCTCACGCCGGACTATTTTGGTCTTGAAAAGCCCTACATGCTGCTCATTCCCGGCGCGTCGGCCCACCGCGAGGCCAAGCGCTGGCCGGTGGCGGAATACATCGCCCTCGCCCGGAAGATCGCCGCGTCAGGGATCCAGCCGGTGGTGATCGGGGGAAACCCGGAGGCCGAGATCGCCAAGGAACTGGACCGCAGCGTCCCTGCGCTGAAAAACCTCGTCACCCGCACCGATTTCTTCCAGATCGCCACGCTGGCCGCAGAGGCCGCATTCGTGGTCGGCAACGACACCGGGCCGATGCACATGGCGACGCTTTCCGGCGCGCCCGGAATCGCCCTGTTTGCGACCAGCGAGAGCGACATCTCCCATGCCCGTCCGCGCGGCAGCCACGTCGTCGTGCGCCATGCACCGTCGCTGGACCAGCTTAAAGCTGTCGGTGCTGACGGCGAACCATCGGGCGTGTGGGATACGCTTGTCGCGATGGGACTCGTCAAACCCGCTGCGAACGCTTGAAGAATCGACGCTTCAGCGGCATACTACAATCCCGATTGGTTACTGAAGGAGACAAGCCATAGCTCGCAGACCGCTTGCGGCCCCGCCGCCAAAGAAAGATGGACCCCGCGTCAATGAGGAAATCACCTCGCCGCGTGTCCTGCTGATCGACGAAAACGGCGAAAAGCAGGGCGAAATGCCCACTGCTGCCGCCCTCGATGCCGCCCGCGAGGCCGGTCTCGATCTCGTCGAAGTCGCACCCGACGCACAGCCCCCGGTCTGCAAGATCCTCGATTTCGGCAAGGTCCGCTATGAGGAGCAGAAGAAGAAGGCTGCCGCGAAAAAGCGCCAGAGATCGGCCGAACTCAAGGAAATCAAGATGCGGCCGAACATCGACACGCACGATTATGAGGTCAAGGCGCGCGCGATCACCCGCTTCTTCGAGGATGGCGACAAGGTCAAGATCACGCTTCGCTTCCGTGGCCGGGAGATGGCACACCAGCATCTCGGCATGGAATTGCTGAACCGTGTGCGGTCCCAGTTCGACGAGATCGCAAAGGTCGAACTCGAGCCGAAGCTCGAAGGCCGCCAGATGACGATGGTGCTTTCTCCGCGCTGATACGCCCGCTCAAACCTGATGCAGGCATGAGCGTCCCGAGACATCCCGATGATCCGCCCGGATCGTCGGGATGCTTCGTTTCGTCCCGCTTCAGCTTCGCCCAACTTCGGCCGCGTGGCAGCGCCATCCACCGAAGCGCGTCAGAACGGCCACCACGCCCCCCACCACACCCACAACGCCGCCCCTGCGACCATCAGTGTCACAGCCGCAGCAATAAGTGCGGCGCGCCGGTGACGTTCCGGCAGACGATGCGCACCTGTCGCCTGCAAGACGGCCAGCACAGCCAGCGCCGCCGCCGCCAG
>JBGSUF010000012.1:0-2531 GCA_041736285.1 Hyphomonadaceae bacterium
GTCGGCCCGGAAGGTGAGCCGCCGGGTGACACCGACCCTGGTGCAGGCGGTCGCGCAGGCGGTGATGCAGCGGGAGGTGGCGCGACCGGTGATGAAGCGGGAGCGCCGGGGCCTGACGAAGAAACATAGCGCCTGCCCCGAGATGGCCGCGATTGAGCCTTTCCAGCGACCGAAAACCCTTCTAGCCATTGCCAATGGACAGACTCGTAATCGAGGGCGGCGCCCCCCTGAATGGGCGCATACCAATCTCCGGCGCAAAGAATTCGGCGCTGAAGCTGATGGCGGCAACGCTGCTGACGGCGGAGCCTCTGACGCTGCGCAACATGCCCAATCTGGCGGACACGCGCTTCTTATCGCAGCTGCTTTCGACGCTGGGGGTGGAAATCTACTGGCCAAAGGGCGAGAGCACCTGCCGGATGAACGCCGAGACGATTTCCTCGACGATTGCGCCCTATGATCAGGTGCGCAAGATGCGGGCGAGCTTCAACGTGCTCGGGCCGCTGCTCGCAAGGATCGGTCATGCGACGGTGTCTCTGCCGGGCGGCTGCGCAATTGGCGCGCGGCCGGTCGACCTGCACCTGAAGGCCTTCGAGGCGATGGGCGCGGATATCGTCGTGGAAGCGGGCTATGTGAAGGCGGCGGCGGTGCGCGGGCTGAAGGGCGCGTCGATCGTCTTCCCGTTCGTGTCCGTTGGCGCGACCGAGCACACCATGCTGGCGGCGACGCTGGCGCGCGGCACGACGGTGCTGGAGAATGCAGCGCGCGAGCCGGAGATTGCCGACCTCGCCGACTGCCTCAACCGAATGGGGGCGAAGATCACCGGCGCCGGATCGCCGCGCATCACCATTGAAGGTGTGGAGATGCTGCACGGCAGCGATCATGCGGTCATGCCCGACCGGATCGAGGCGGGGACATTCGCGATTGCGGCGGCGGCGACGGGCGGAGATGTGACGCTGGACAATGCGCCGGTCGATGCGCTGGGCGCGCTGATCGATTCGCTGCGCCGGGCGGGCGTCACGGTGGAGACGCCGGACGATGCGCATATCCGCATCGTTCGCAATGGCACCCTCCTGAAGGCGGTCGATATCGACACTCAGCCGCATCCGGGCTTTCCGACCGACCTGCAGGCGCAGTTCATGGCGCTGATGGCCACGGCGCAGGGCACGAGCATCATGCGCGAGAACATTTTCGAGAACCGCTTCATGCACGCGCCGGAACTGACGCGGCTTGGCGCGGACATTCAGGTTCGTGGCCGCGAAGCCGTCGTGAAGGGCGTCGATGCGCTCATCGGCGCGCCGGTGATGGCGACGGATCTGCGCGCATCCGTGTCCCTCGTCATTGCGGGGCTTGTCGCGGAGGGTGAAACTGTGGTGAACCGGGTCTATCATCTGGATCGCGGGTTCGAGCGGCTCGAAGAAAAGCTCACGGCCTGCGGTGCGCGCATACGGCGCGAATCGGACTGACAGCGCCAGGTGCATCTGCAAGGTGTCCCGGCGGATGGAAACAACGCCTGGACCTAGGGATGCGAGTTGCGACATGAGCGAGAACAAGCCACTTCGCCTGATGGCCGAGGATGAGACCGACCTGCAGCTGATCTCTGCAGCGGCGCAGGACTCTCTGATGCAGGTCGGCGATATCGGGTTCGATACCAGCCAGCGGCGCTTCGTTCTGGCGCTCAACCGGTTCCGCTGGGAGGCGGGGCAGGAAGAGCGCAAGCGGTTCGAGCGTGCGCGCGCTGCGCTGGCCTTCGAGGATGTGCTGTCCGCGAAGGTCCGGGGACTGCCGCCGCGCCGCGACAATGCCGACACCATCGTCTCCTTGATGTCGATCCAGTTCGAGCCAGATGCTGAACCGCCGGGCGGTCAGGTCCGGCTGGTTTTTGCAGGCGACGGCGAGATCCTGCTGGCGGTGGAATGTCTCGACGTGACGCTCACCGATCTTGGCCAGACATGGACCACGCGGCGTCGCCCCGATCATGAGCGCAAAGGCGGATAGAGAACGCAATGCCGGTGAGACTGGACTTCAGGACCGAAGGGTTCGATGCGGCCTTTGCGGCCTTCATCCATCGTCCCCGCGGCGGGGCGGCGGATGACGTGGCCGGGGTGGTCGCGGCGATTATCGATCAGGTGCGGACGGGCGGCGCGCAGGCACTGGCCGAGCTGACGCAGCGGTTTGACCGGCTCGTGCTGGACCCGGTCACGATGCAATGCGCGCAGGTGGACATTGACGCCCTTGCGATGCAGTGCCCGCCGGACTTGCGGGCAGCGGTGGACTTCGCCCACGACCGGATCGCAAGTTATCACCGGGCGCAGCTGCCGTCGGATCACAGCTTTACCGATGAGCATGGCATCGAACTGGGCTGGCGCTGGACGCCGATCGAGGCGGTGGGCGTCTATGTGCCGGGCGGGCGGGCGAGCTATCCAAGCTCGGTGCTGATGAATGTCGTACCGGCGCGAATTGCCGGCGTGGAGCGGATCGCGATGGTCGCGCCTGCGCCCGGCGGCGTGCTCAATCCGGCCGTGGCCTATGCC
>JBGSUF010000033.1:0-10373 GCA_041736285.1 Hyphomonadaceae bacterium
GCGCACAACGCCCGCAACGTCTTCAGGCGCAACCCCGGCCACATCGCTCGCGCTGACGCCCACCGGCCCGCCAAAAGCCTCGACCTCGCCGATGAAAAGGAACGCCCCGCTCCGCACCACGAATACGCGCAGCGTCTCGACATTCTGCCCATCGAGCGCGACCTCGATCCAGTCGGTCACCGGGCCGCCCGGCGGCGGCGATCCGAGCGGGTCGACGGCGCTCTGGCCAGCCAGCCGGAATGTCCCGCCGTCCGAAGCCATGACGATGACCTGCCCGGGATAGACGATTCCGACGCGCGGATTGCTCCCGACCTGAACGCGCACCCGCGACAGGGGCGTGGCCGCATCGAGCGCAAACGCGATGTCGATCGGCCCGACACCCTTCCACCCCAGCGTTTCGCCATTGACCCAGAAATTGCCGCCCGCGGCCACCCCGTCAGACAACAGGCCCTTGGCAGGCTGGCGCGGGTCCGGCCGGGGGGAGCGCTCATAATTCACCGCAGGCGAAACGGTGTAGGCGCGTCCCAGAAGCAGGTTATCCGAGTCGTCGTCGGCCCTCGCCTCCGGCAGGCCGCAGGATGTCACCACGAGCCATGCCCCGAGCGCCGCAGCCAGCAGGGCGAGCGCGAGGCGGCCCATCGGCGTCAGGCCTTCTCATGCCTGTCGCGGCAGACGGCGATATAGATGCGCCCACCGAGCGTTTCCGCCGTCAGCGCGGCGAATTCCCGGTGGTCGACCAAGAGCACGACGATGTCGGCGCGCGCAATGGCGTCCGCGAGCGGGCTGAGCGTGATACCGCTGCCCTCGAACGCGGCCGGCAGGGCGGCGATGTTCGGCTCGACGACGGCAATCTCTCCGAGGTTTTCCTCGCCCGCCATCAGCGCGATCTCGACGGCGGGGCTTTCGCGCAGGTCGTCAATGTTCGGTTTGAACGCAAGGCCGAGGAGCGCGATGACCGGCTCGCGCCCGCGCATCTGCCGGAAGGCGCTGACGGCGCCGTGCAACTGGTCGATCACGCGATGCGGGCGACCATCATTGACCCGGCGCGCCGCCTGTATGACCGGTGTGTCTTCCGGCGCGCTTTCCGCAATGAACCACGGATCAACGGCGATGCAATGGCCGCCGACGCCCGGGCCGGGACGAAGGATGTTGACGCGCGGATGGCGGTTGGCGAGGCGGATGACCTCCCAGACATTCATGCCCAGCCGGTCGCAGACATTGGCGAGTTCGTTGGCGTAGGCGATGTTGACATCGCGGAAGGCATTTTCCGACAGCTTGCACAGTTCGGCCGAGCGGGTGTCGGTGGCGACAAGCTCGCCCTCGACGAACAGCTTGTAGAGCGCAATGGCCCTTGCGGTGCAGGCCGGCGTCATGCCGCCAATGGCCCGGTCATTGGACACGAGCTCCTCGACAACCTTGCCCGGCAGAACCCGCTCCGGGCAATAGGCAACGTTGACATCGACGTCGGCGTCGGCGTTGTCGCGTCCCGGAAAGACAAGGTCCGGCCGCGCCGCGCCAAGCGCTTCGACAAGCATTTCCGTCGCACCAACCGGCGAGGTCGATTCAAGAATCACAAGGTCGCCGCGCTTCAGCACCGGCGCAATCGCCCGTCCGGCGGCCAGCACATAGGACAGGTCGGCCTTTTTCTCGTGCGTGATCGGCGTCGGCACGGCGATCAGGAACGCATCGGCCGTCACTGGCGCGGCGTGTGCCTTCAGGCGGCCACCCGTAACGGCGGCATGGACCATCTCATCCAGCATGGGCTCGACGATGTGGATTTCGCCGCGATTGATCGTCTCGACGACCCGCAGGCTGACATCGACACCCGCCACATTGACCCCACGCGACGCCATCACGGCGGCGGTCGGGAGGCCGATATAACCAAGCCCGATGACCGAAACCGTCCCGAACGGACGCGCAACCACAGCGAATGCTTCTACAGGCTTCAGTTGAATGGTCATTTTGTTCCCCGCAAGGCTTCAAGAATTCGCGCGGCCGCATGACCGTCGCCGTATGGATTGATCGCACGCGCCATCGCGTCGTAGGCGGCCTGGTTGTCGAGAAGATGACAGGCCTCGTTCACGATCCGCGCGCGGTCAGCGCCGACAAGGCGAACCGTTCCGGCATCGACCGCTTCCGGCCGCTCGGTCGTGTCGCGCATCACCAGCACCGGAATGCCGAATGAGGGGGCCTCTTCCTGCACGCCGCCAGAATCGGTGATGATCAGGTGCGCCCGCGACATCAGCCTGACGAACTGGAGGTATTCCAGAGGCTCGATCAGGTGGACACCCTCGACATCGGCGAGAATGCGCTGGACCGGCTCGCGAACATTGGGATTGAGATGGACCGGGTAGACCACGTCCACATCGCCGCGCGCGGCCAGATCGCGCAGCGCGAGGCAGATTTCCTCGAAGCCGCCACCAAAACTCTCGCGCCTGTGGCCCGTGACGAGCACCAGCCTGCGCGCTTGCGAAAGGCGCGGCAGCGACGCATCGAGCCTCGCCCGAAGGTCGGCGTCACTGTCGATCCGGTTGCGGACATCGACCACGGCATCAATCACCGTATTTCCCGTCACGATCACGCGCTCGGGCGGCGTCGCTTCGTCAAGCAGGTTCTGCCGCGAACGTTCGGTCGGGGCGAAATTCAGCTCCGCAACCACGCCCGCGACCCGGCGGTTCAGTTCCTCCGGCCATGGCGAGTACATGTTGTGGGTGCGCAGGCCCGCCTCGACATGGCCAACCCTGATTCGCTGGTAGAATGCCGCGAGCGAGACCGCCAGCGTCGTCGTCGTGTCGCCGTGCACCAGCACCCAGTCGGGCTTGTGCTCGGCCAGCACAGTCCGCATCTGGAGGAGGATGCGCGACGTGATGTCGTAGAGATCCTGACCGGGCTGCATGATATTGAGATCGACGTCAGGCGTGATCCTGAAGATATCCAGAACCTGATCGAGCATTTCGCGATGCTGCGCCGTCACGCAGACAATATCGTCGATGTCAGGCGCGGCGCGGAGCGCAGCGACAACCGGTGCCATTTTGATCGCCTCGGGCCTGGTACCGAAGACGGACATGACTTTCATGCTGATTCCCCTCGCAGAAACAGTCATGCCCGAACAAGAATGGTCGGGCCCGAGCCTGCTGACCGAGCTTCTACTTGACGAGTCCGGTGACTTCAAGGACGGAGTTGGCGCGGGGCCGTGCCAGGACATGTGAGCGGAGGAATGCAATGCTCGGACGCAGGAGCCGGAATGCCGATAAGGCTGATGCAGCCGAAAACGTCGCTCAAGTCGTGCGCGGCAGCCCGGGCAAGCGGCTGTACGCCATTGGTGACGTGCACGGCCGCCTTGATCTTCTGGATGAGCTGTTCGTCAAAATCCTGAAGGACGCCCGCGGCCGCCCGTCAAAGCCCACTTTTCTTGTCATGCTCGGCGATCTGATTGATCGCGGTCCCGACTCGCGCGGCGTGATCGAGCGGATCATGTCGGCGCATCGCGGCTTTGACCGGGTCGTCAACCTCACCGGCAATCATGAGGAAATGATGCGGCGGGGCCTGTCGGGCGAACCGCACCTCCTCAAGGGCTGGCTGGACCATGGCGGCTATCAGTGCGCGCAGAGCTATGGCGTCTCGATGAGCGAACTCCTCGGGCAGGAGGTGGCCGTTATCGAGGACATTCTCCAGTCTTGCGTGCCGCGCGAGCATCTGGAATTCCTTGCAGGCTTCAGCGACAGTGCGCGCTTTGGCGATTATCTCCTCGTCCACGCCGGCATCCGGCCGGGCGTTTCCATCGACCAGCAAAGCGCGCGCGACATGCGCTGGATCCGGGGTGAATTTCTTGAATCAGCCGCCAACCACGGCGTCGTCGTGATCCACGGCCACACGGTGACGGAAGGCGTCACGATGTTGCCCAACCGCATCGGCATTGACACCGGCGCCTACAAAAGCGGCCTCTTGACCGCGATACGAATCGAAGACGACGAATGCGAGTTCATCCAGGCCAGCCGCCCTTAAGGCTTTGAAACAGCGCCTCCGGCAGCAGCACCGGATCACCGAACGTGTTGTCGACATTGGGAGTTTTGGGAGCGGCCGGGCGCATTCACAAAAGAATCGCAATTGTTGTGGTTTTTTATCCTTCACGCGGGCCTTGGTTTCCCTTATACAGCGAGCCGTGAAGCGAATTCATATCCGGATGGGGTAATACGATGAAAATGAAACTTATGACTTCTTTGGTCGTTGCCGCGATCGTCAGCGCAGCTGCTTTCGCTCAGGGCGTTGGCACGATCTCTGCGATGTCCGGTGAAACTGGTTCGGTGGTTGTCGTTCGCGGCGGCCAGACCTACTCGCTGAAGACCGGTGATACCGTGTTCGAAGGCGACCGTATCGTCACCCGCTCGGGCGGCACCGTTACGGTTGACGCGATGGGTTGCTCGGTGCCGGTTGGTGCTGCTTCGACCGTGACCGTTGGCGGCGGCTTCTGCACCGCAGCTCCGCAGGCCGTGACCGAGCAGGTCGTCACCCAGACCACCACCACCTCGACCACCGCCGGTGCAGGCGCGGGCGCTGGTGCGGGCGCAGGCATTGCGGGCATCAGCTCGACCGTCTTCATTGTCGGTGGCGTGATCATCGGCGGCGCGGCCATTGTTGCCGCGGCCAGCGACGACGACGACTCGGCCAGCAACTGATCCCTGGGATCAGTTGGCTCGGAAACGGGCATTGATTTCAAAAGGCGGTGTCTTCGGGCACCGCCTTTTTCGTATCGCGTCGATCATCGGCGGTCTTCGCGACATTGATGACAGTTCGCGAACGTTGAAGATCGCCACTGTCATCTGTTTATAACTTGACCAGAGCCGAAAAATTGCGTGACACCCTGCGTAGGCAATTCGGCCGGGGTGGCGACTTTTCGGGTGGGGAAAATCATGGCGACGACGCACCGCATATTGGTGACTGGTGCAGCCGGCTTCATCGGCTTCCACGTCGCCCGAAGACTGGCGAGCGACGGCCATGCCGTCGTCGGCGTCGACAACTTTTCCGAATACTACGATGTCAGACTGAAGCGCGAACGCGCGGCCATACTGGCAAAATTCGACAATTTCTCCATGCGCGAACTTGATATCGCCGACGCCGCCGCATTCGGGGCGGCCTGGCGTGATGCCGCGCCGGACATCGTGATCCACCTCGCAGCGCAGGCCGGCGTCCGCTACAGCATCGACAGCCCGCAAAGCTACGTCCATTCCAACCTGATCGGCACATTCAACGTGCTCGAACTGGCCCGGCATGCGCGTCCGACGCACCTTCTCGCCGCATCGACCAGTTCGATTTACGGGGCCAACACCTCAACGCCGTTTCGCGAGTCCGACCGCGCCGCCGAGCCGCTCACGCTTTATGCGGCGACCAAGGGCAGCAACGAGCTGATGGCGCACAGCTACGCACATCTCTTCGGCATTCCAACAACGATGATGCGCTTCTTCACCGTTTATGGCCCCTGGGGTCGGCCGGACATGGCCCTGTTCAAATTCACCCGAGCTTTGTTCGAACGGACACCCATCGACGTCTACAACAATGGCGTCATGGTCCGCGACTTCACTTATGTCAGCGACCTCGTCGAGGCCGTCGTGCGCCTGATGGACAAGGCTCCGGCCCTGACGTCAGACATGCACACGGGCGAGGGCGGCTCGCACGTTGCGCCGTTCCGGACCGTCAATATTGGCAAGGGGGAGCCGACACCCCTGATGGATTTCATTCGCGCCCTTGAGGACGCGACGGGGATTGAGGCGATCAAGAACTTTCTCCCCATGCAGATGGGGGATGTGCCATCGACGGCCGCCGACCTGGCGCTGCTGCATCAACTGACAGGCTATGTGCCTTCGACGCCGATCGCCGCCGGTGTTCCGGCCTTCGTGGAATGGTATCGGGAACACTACCGCGTCGCGGCGAGCGCTGCGAACTTCTGATGAAAGGCGCCCGTGAAACGGACTTGACCGCCCGGGGCAATTCGTCGTGTTAACAATTTGCGAGACAGCTCGCCAGGAAGTACCGAGGAGATAGCGTATGCGGGTAGCGATGATTGGAACGGGCTATGTCGGTCTGGTCTCCGGGGCGTGCTTTGCTGATTTCGGCCATGTCGTCACGTGTGTCGACAAGGATGTTTCCAAGATCGAGCGCCTGAAGCGCGGCGAGATCCCGATTTTCGAACCCGGTCTGGAGCAACTGGTCGCCAAGAATGTCGCCGAGGAACGCCTGTCCTTCACGCTTGATGCGCGCGAAGCCATCGCTGACGCCGACGCTGTGTTCATCGCGGTCGGAACGCCCTCGCGCCGCGGTGATGGCCATGCCGATCTGTCCTATGTTTACGCGGCGGCCGACGAAATCGCGCAGCTTCTGAACGGCTTCACCATGATCGTCACCAAGTCGACCGTGCCCGTCGGCACTGGCGATGAAGTCGAGGATATCATCCGCAAGCGCCGCCCCGATGCGGAATTCGCTGTCGTGTCCAACCCGGAATTCCTTCGCGAAGGCGCGGCCATCGCCGACTTCAAGCGCCCTGACCGGGTTGTCGTCGGCACCGATGACGAGCGCGCCCGGGAGCTGATGCGGGAGCTTTACCGCCCCCTGTTTCTCAATGAAACACCGATCGTTTTCACCGAGCGCCGCACATCGGAGCTTATTAAATACGCTGCGAACGCCTTCCTTGCCGTCAAGATCACCTTCATCAACGAGATTGCCGATCTCTGCGAGAAGGTTGGCGCAAACGTGCAGGAAGTCTCGCGCGGCATTGGTCTCGACAACCGGATCGGCTCCAAATTCCTCAATGCCGGTCCGGGATATGGCGGCTCCTGCTTCCCGAAGGACACGCTGGCGCTGACCAAGACGGCCAATGATCATGGCTCGCCCATCCACATCGTCGACACCGTCGTGAACGTCAACGCGGCGCGCAAGAAAGCGATGGCCGACAAGGTCATTTCGGCCATGGGCGGAACGGTCGACGGCAAGACCATCGGCGTGCTCGGCCTCGCCTTCAAGCCCAACACGGACGACATGCGCGACGCCCCCGCACTGGACATCATTCCGGCGCTGCAGGCCGCCGGCGCCAGGGTTCGTGCGTTCGACCCCGAAGCGATGCACGAAGCCGCAAGGATGCTCGAAGGGGTGGAGTTCACATCCTCGCCATGGACAGCCATTGAGGGTGCCAACGCGCTCGTCATCATCACCGAATGGGACCAGTTCCGCGCGCTCGATCTTGGCCGGGTCAAGCAGGCGCTTGGCGATGATGTTGTCGTCGATCTGCGCAACATCTACGATCCCGAAGACATGAAGCGGCGCGGCTTCAAATACACCAGCATCGGCCGCCCCTGAGCGGACACGGCGTCGTCAGGCGCTGCCGACAGACATCTGAAACGGCGGGCCCGATCCGACCCGGCATTTGGCCCTGATCGGACCCGGTTCACGCATCAAGAGCGAGGGCTTATGCACCTGTCACCACGCATTCTCGTCACCGGCGGGGCCGGCTTCATCGGCTCATTCCTGTGCGAGCGACTTCTCGACACCGGCGCGGAAGTCCTGTGCGTGGACAATTTCTTCACCGGCACGAGAGCCAATGTCGCCCATCTTCTCGGCAATCCGCGCTTCGAGCTGATGCGTCACGACGTGACATTCCCGCTCTTTGTGGAGGTTGACGAGATCTACAACCTCGCCTGCCCGGCCAGCCCCATCCACTACCAGCACGACCCCGTGCAAACCACCAAGACCAGCGTTCACGGCGCAATCAACATGTTGGGCCTCGCCAAGCGGGTGAAGGCAAAAATCCTCCAGGCCTCGACCTCCGAAGTCTACGGCGATCCGCAAGTTCATCCGCAGCCGGAGGACTATTGGGGCCATGTCAACCCGATCGGCACCCGCTCATGCTATGACGAGGGCAAGCGCTGCGCCGAGACGCTGTTCTTCGACTATCACCGCCAGCACAGGCTGCGCATCAAGGTGGCGCGCATCTTCAACACCTACGGCCCGAGAATGCACCCGAATGACGGGCGTGTGGTCTCCAATTTCATCGTCCAGGCCTTGCGCGGCGAGCCGATCACGATCTATGGCGAGGGCGAGCAGACCCGCAGCTTCTGTTATGTCAGCGACCTGGTCGACGGCCTGATGCGCCTGATGGGCACAGGCGACGAGGTCACCGGACCGATCAATATCGGCAATCCGGGCGAGTTCACCATCCGCCAACTGGCCGAGACCGTGATCGACCTCACCGGGGCAAGGTCGGAGTTGGTCTTCAGGCCCCTGCCGGCAGACGATCCGCGCCAACGCCGACCCGACATCACCAGAGCCCGTGACATCCTCGGCTGGGAACCGACCATCCAGTTGCGCGAGGGGCTGACCCGCACCATCGCCTATTTCGACGCCCTCCTCGGCGAGCGCGCCGCCACCTGACTTGCCGCAAGCCATCCACCGGAGCCTCGCCATGAAATTCTTCATCGACACCGCCGACACCGCCGAAATCGCCACGCTTGCCAGTTCCGGTCTTGTCGACGGCGTGACGACAAACCCGTCGCTGATCGCGAAGTCCGGGCGCGACTTCACGACCGTCATCGCTGAGATCTGCGACCTCGTCGAAGGTCCGGTGAGCGCGGAAGTCATTGCCACGCAGGCCGCGCAGATGATTGCCGAGGGTCGCAAGCTTGCCGCCATCGCCGAAAATGTCGCGGTGAAGCTGCCGCTGACCTGGGACGGGCTGATGGCCTGCCGCGCGCTGTCGGACGAGGGCATTCTGGTCAATGTCACGCTCTGTTTTTCGGCCAATCAGGCGCTGCTGGCGGGCAAGGCCGGGGCGGCGTTCATCTCCCCCTTCATCGGCCGCCTTGACGATATCCACATCGACGGCATGGACCTGATCCGCGACATCCGGATGATTTACGACAATTACGACTTCGGGACCGCAATCCTCGCCGCGTCCATCCGCTCGCCGAATCATATCCGCGAATGCGCGCTTGCAGGGGCTGATGTTGCCACGCTCCCGCCATCGGTCCTGCGCAGCCTCGCCAGTCATCCGCTGACCGACAAGGGGCTTGAAGCCTTCCTGAAGGATGCTGCAACAGCCGGTATCAAGGTTTGATCCACCCGGCCTGAAAAGGTCGCACGCTCGCCTTGCCAGCGTCACCCGGCCCGTTTACGAGCGACCCCAAGGCATGTTGCGGGGCAACAGCACCTGAAGGGGACACTATGTGCGGCATTATCGGCATTCTCGGCAATGAATCAGCGGTTCCGCGTCTCATCGAGGCACTGAAGCGCCTTGAATATCGCGGTTATGACAGCGCCGGCGTGGCGACGGTCTCGCACGGGCAACTCGACCGCCGCCGCGCGCGCGGCAAGATCGTCATGCTGGAGGCCGAACTGGCCCAGTCGGCGCTTCCCGGCACGGCTGGTATCGGCCACACGCGCTGGGCAACCCACGGCGCCGCGACCACTCAGAACGCCCACCCGCACGTTTCGCAGGGCGTCGTCGTTGTTCACAATGGCATCATCGAGAATTTTGCGTCCCTGCGCAGCGATCTTGAGGCTGAGGGCCATGAGTTCGTCACCGAGACCGACACCGAAACCATCGCCCACCTGCTTGGCAAGCACCTGAAGGCCGGCATGTCGCCGCAGGACGCGGTGCGCGAAACCTTGCCCAGCCTCGAAGGCGCCTTCGCCATCGCCCTCCTGTTTGAAGGTCAGGACGACCTGATGATCGGCGCGCGGCAAGGCAGCCCGCTGGTGATCGGCATCGGCGAGGGAGAGAATTTCCTCGGCTCGGACGCGCTGGCCGTCGCGCCCTTCACCAACCGGATCGTCTATCTCGAAGAGGGTGACTGGTGCGTTCTCTCGCGCACCGCCTATGCCATTTATGACAGCCAGAACCAGCCCGTGACACGGCCTGTTTCCATCGTCGAGGGCGCTTCAGCGACGGCCGAGAAGGGCAATTACCGCCACTTCATGCAGAAGGAAATCTTTGAGCAGCCCGTCTCCACCGCCCGCACCGTGAAGGGTTATACAGACCCGCTCCGCCAGATCGTGACCTTCCCGGAAAGCGCGCGCGGCCGCATCGACTTCAACCAGATCACCGGCGTCCACATGGTCGCCTGCGGCACGGCCCATTATGCCACCCGCATCGCGGAATACTGGTTCGAACAGCTGGCCGGGCTTGCCGTCAAGACCGACATCGCTTCGGAATTTCGTTACCGCAAGCCGGTGATGCGCGCGGGCGAGCTTATGCTCGTCGTCTCCCAGTCCGGCGAGACAGCCGACACGCTCGCCGCGCTCCGCTATGGCAAGGCGGCTGGCCTCGTCACGGCCGCTGTGGTCAACGTGCCGACCTCGACCATGGCGCGCGAGGCCGACATCGTGCT
>JBGSUF010000080.1:0-3284 GCA_041736285.1 Hyphomonadaceae bacterium
ACGGCTTGGCCTTGTCGTCGCAACCGGCGGCTCGGGCGTTGGCGCGGCGATGATTGTCGAGCGTCTCTGAGCCGGGCCACGGGCGGCATCGGCGCACCCGGTGTGGCCTGCACACAACGCATGACGCGCATATCCGGCAAAACCGTCCGCATCCCCACGAATTCCCCCGATTGCACCTAAGACTTGCATTGACGAACCGACTTTTAATGCCATACCTTCATCGCATAACAGGAAGACGACCGGCGGAATATTCCGACCAGTCAGAGCACTTCGGTGCGGGGAGGAAAAATGAGACATGCATTCGGCGCTACGGCGCTCACCCTTTCGCTTGCACTGTTTGTGCACACGGGCGCGTTCGCGCAGGTCACCACGGCGGAGGGGGCTGATCCCGCCGAGGCGGTCGCCGTCCTCGACACCGTCACCGTGACATCCCAGCGCCGCGAGTCCTCGGTCCAGGACGCCTCTCTCGCCATCTCGGCGGTGACCGGCGAAAACCTCGAAAAGGACCGCATCCTGTCTTTCGAGGATCTGGCGGGAACGGTCACCTCCCTGTCCTTCACGGCGCTGTCGCCGCTGGACCAGGAATTCAACATTCGCGGCATCACCAACACCCGTCTCGACTCGCCCTCGGCGGACCAGTCGGTCGGCATCTTCCTTGATGACGTCTATGTCGGGCGCTCTGGCCTGTTCAACTCAGACCTTTATGACATTGCCCGTGTCGAAGTGGTTCGCGGCCCGCAGGGTGTGCTCCTCGGGCGCAACGTCGTCGGCGGCGCGATCAGCATCATCACCGCCGCGCCGGAATTTGAATCCTCCGGCAGTTTCTCCGTTTCGCTCGGCAATTATGACGAAGTGCTGGCGCGCGGCTATGTCACCGGCCCGCTCACCGAAAACATCGCCGGCCGGTTTTCCTTCCAGTCCCGCAATCGCGGCGGCTTTGCTCATGACATTCTGCACGACCGGGAACTTGAAGACATCCGCTCGCTCCAGCTTCGCGGCCAGCTTCTTTTCCGCGATGACGCCAGCGACCTGACCGCCCGGCTGACCCTCGATTACACCGATGACGAGAGCAACGGCTTCCTCAGTGTCGCCCTTGATGGCCCGACCCCGGCGCAGGGTCCGTGGAGCATCGCGCGTGAGCGTGTCGGCGTTGCCCGCGGTCGCCCGCTCGACGTCCGCGAAGGTCTGCCGGAGCATCCCCGCTACGCCGGTGACGCCAATGAAAGCCCGCAGGCGCTGCGCCGCGAGGCTTACGGCCTCACACTGCGCGTCGACAAGGGCCTCGGCGACATCGCGACCCTGACGAGCATCACCGGCTATCGCAACGGCCAGGCCTTCAACCTCTACGACCAGACCGGCATCGGGCCGGACAATGGCTTTGGCATCATCTCGCCAACCCTGTTTTCCTTCCCCGTCAACGAGACCGAGGAAATCACCCAGATCTCGCAGGAAATCCGCATCGTCTCCGACATGCCGGACTCCGCCTTCGACTGGATTGTCGGCGCCTATTTCCAGTCTGATGACGTGTCGAAGTTCGACAAGTTCTGGGCCGAGGTGCCGCTCACCGTCCTGACCACGCTGTCGGGGGAATCGCATTGGGACAACCAGGCTGAGACGACATCCTTCGCCGTCTTCGCCCAGACCGGCTATCGCTTCACCGAGCAGTGGCGCATTGTCGGCGGCCTGCGCTTCACGTCCGACGACAAGTCCGGCACCGTCACCGCGCTCGCCGTCGAGGGGGGTGACCAGTTCAACCCGACCGACACTGTCGCCCTGACGCCGCTGGCCGCCACCTTCACCGAGGGCACCGGCTTCACCCAGAGCTATGGCCGCAAGTGGGAGGAACTGACCCCGCAGGTCACGCTCGAATTCACCCCCAATGACGACATTCTCGCCTATGCCACTTGGTCACGCGGCTACAAGGGTGGCGGCTTCGAGGATGATCCGGCCAACCCGGCGGCCGCGCAGGCCGGTTATGACCCGGAAACCGTCGAGAACATCGAGCTGGGCTTCAAGATCGATTTCTACAACAACCGCGCCCGCATCAACGCCGCCATCTTCATGATGGACTACAAAGACCTGCAGGTCACACAGACCGATGACGGCTGCCTTTGCAACATCACCGACAATGCCGCGGACGCCGAAATCAGCGGCCTTGAAGCCGAATTCCAGTTCCTCGCCACCGAAAACCTCCTGTTGTTCGGCGGCGTCACCTTTCTGGAAACCGAATACATCGACTTCATCGACTCCACCGGTCTGGACGCCTCGGGCAACCAGCTCCAGCGCACGCCGGAGAGCCAGTTCAACATCGGCGGCGAGTTGACGATGGACCTTGGCCAGTGGCGCGACGCCCTGTCCATCCGCGTCAACTACAGCCACAAGGGCGAAATGTTCTGGGCACCCGACAATGCCCAGACCGAGGAGGCTTTCGGCCTGCTCGATGGCCGCATCACGCTCAGCCCGGCCGACGCCGACTGGTCCTTGTCGATCTACGGCAAGAACCTCACCGATGAGCTTTACCGCACCAACATCATCGCCTTCTTTGGCGATGAGGTGTCGCGCTTCGGTGCCCCGCGCACCTATGGCATCGAGTTCACCAAGGACTTCTGACGCCGCGCCGCGCGCAACCGACCAAAGAGAAGGCCGGCCCCTCGGGACCGGCCTTTTTCCTTGCGCCCCAACGGCCCGTCCACTCCGGCTCAGCCGGTCTTGTTCATACGATCGGCCATTGACCGCGCCAGCCCCGCCGGATCCCGCGCCAGATGCGCCCGAACCGCCACCGCATGCGGATCAGTGTCATGCTCTTCAACGCCGTTGAAGAATGCCCACAGCCCCGCTTTTCCGATGTCGACCGGCTGCGATTTGGTGACGTTCACATGCGCCGACATTCGCGTCTCCACCGAGCCGACAATCAGCGCCGTCACGCCAATTCCCATCGGTGCAAACTCCGCCCGCAGGCAGTTCGAGGCCGCACGCGCCGCGAATTTGGACGGGCTGTAGCCGCCCATGTCCGGCACCGCCACAATGCCCCCGGCCGACAGCACATTGATGAAGCCGCCGCCACCATTGCCTGCGATGACCGACGCAAAGGCCCGGCTCATTTCCAGCAGGCCGAAGAAATTGACCTCCATCTCGCGGCGCGCGGAGTTCTTGTCCTCGGTGCGATAGAGCCGGTGATTGTTGAACATTCCGGCGTTGTTCACGACCAGGTTGACGTCCGCGCAGGCCGCCGCCGCCGCCGCGACCTGCTGCGGCTGCGTCACGTCAAGCTCGACCGCCTCGAC
>JBGSUF010000089.1:0-7999 GCA_041736285.1 Hyphomonadaceae bacterium
CGGTCAGCTGCAATCCGGGGACGCTGGCGCGTGACCTGCGCATCCTCGTGGATGGCGGCTACCGGGTCGAGGGCGTCTGGCCGATCGACCAGTTCCTGTGGTCGGCGCATGTCGAGGCGGTCGCGCTGCTGTCCCGGTGAATGGGGCGCGCGCGAGCTTGAGCGTGAGCGTGAGCGCGTGCATGCGGCGAAAGGTTCCCTTAACCAAAGCGGGCGAACGTGCGGTCAGCTCTAGGCTGGGGTGCAACATGCTGTTTCTCTTGAACAATCGTCTCGTTGAACTGGACGTGCCGGAAATGCGGCTGGCGCGACGCTGGCGGGTGCTGGGCTGCGGCGAGCCGGATCGGCTGCAGCCGGCGGAAGCGCTCGATTTCGTCCAGGCCGTGATCGACAGCCACTGGTATGATGGCGATGAGATGGACGGCGACCTGCGCGCCGACCTGTGCGCGCTGATCGTGTCGGTGACCGGCGCCAACGCCGCCCTCTTTGCCGAGGGACACAGCGAGAAGATTGCCCCGCGCCTGATGGTGCTGGAGGAGAATGTGCTGCAGGCCATTCAGGTGCAGATGCAGGTGGAGAAGGTGCCCGTGGTCACCGGCATCGCCCACATCTGGAAGGGCGCGGCGTAGGGGCACGACTTTCAATTCATGGCGGCATGGGGTAGGGCGGTCACTGCTTTATCCCGAAGAGATCACCACGCACCATGAGCCAGACACCCCGCGATGAAGCGGCGCGCAGGCGCACCTTCGCCATCATCTCCCACCCTGACGCCGGCAAGACGACGCTGACGGAGAACATCCTTCTGGCAGGCGGCGCGATCCGCCTCGCCGGAGAGGTGGCCGCGCGCGGCGAGCGTCGGCGCACAACGTCCGACTGGATGAAGATCGAGCGCGACCGGGGCATTTCGGTCTCGGCCTCCGTGATGACGTTCGAGCATGAGGACAAGGTGTTCAACCTGCTCGACACGCCGGGCCACGAGGACTTTTCCGAAGACACATACCGCACGCTGACGGCGGCCGATTCGGCGGTCATGGTGCTGGATGCGGCCAAGGGGATCGAGCCGCAGACGCTGAAACTGTTCGAAGTGTGCCGGCTGCGCGACATCCCGATCCTGACCTTCATCAACAAGATGGACAGGGAGGCGCAGGATCCGCTGGAATTGCTGGACGAGATCGCCTCCAAGCTGGCGCTTGATCCGGCTCCGCTCTACTGGCCAGCCGCGTCGGGCAACCGGTTTGCCGGCATGCTGGATCTGGCGACAGACGAACTCATCACCTTCCACAAGGGCGAGGCGCGCACGCCGGGAGCGGAGGAGGAAAGGCTGAAGCTTTCGGGCAATTCGATTGCGGGCGCGGTCGATGAGAGCGTGCTGGCGGAGCTGCGCGAGGGGGTGGCGCTGGCGCGCGGGGCGATGCCGGACTTCGACCGGCAGTCCTATCTGGAAGGGCATATGACGCCCGTCATCTTTGGCTCGGCGCTGCGGCATTTCGGCGTGAAGCAATTGCTGAAGGCGCTCGGTGACTACGCGCCGCCCCCGCGCGAGCAGGCCGCCCAGCGCAAGGGCGAGGCGATCTCGGTCGATCCGGGAGCCGCGAATGTCACCGGCTTCGTGTTCAAGATTCAGGCGAACATGGACCCCAATCACCGCGACAGGGTGGCGTTTCTGCGTCTGTGCTCGGGCGAGTTCAAGCGCGGGATGCGGCTGAAGACCACGGGCGGCAAACAGCTCAACATCCACAACCCGCTGATGTTCCTCGCGCAGGACCGCGAGATTGCCGAGACCGCGTTTGCGGGCGATGTGATCGGCGTGCCGAACCATGGCCTGCTGCGCGTCGGCGACAGCCTGTCGGAAAGCGGCGAGGTGCAGTTTTCCGGCATTCCGAACTTTGCGCCGGAAATCCTGCGCCGGGCGCGGGTGCGCGATCCGATGAAGCAGAAACACCTGAAGAAGGCGCTGGAAAGCCTGGCCGAGGAGGGTGTGACGCAGCTTTTCCGCCCGCAGATCGGCTCGGACCTGATCGTCGGCGCGGTCGGCGCGCTGCAGATCGACGTGATGGCCGAGCGGGTGGCGGCGGAATACGGGCTGGAGGTCGATTTCGAAATGGCGCCGTTCAACCTGGCGCGCTGGCTGACCTGCGATGACGATGCGGTGATTGAGGCCTTCATGGAGAAGAACAAGTCGATGACCGGCACCGATCTCGACGGCGCGCCGGTCTATCTGGCGAAGAATAGCTGGGATGTCGGCTACGCGCAGGAGAAAAACCCCTCCATCCGGTTCAGCGCAACGAAAGAGCGGCTGGTTTGAGGTGGCCGGGGGTCTCGGGCAGTTTCGGGACGCGGTGGCGGACGGGCTGGTTTGCTACGCAGGTTGCGGCTTTTGTGGCCCAGCCCCGGCCTTTCGCGTTTCAGGGAAGGGAGACGGACGGTCAGGCCGCTCCCACGCGAGCGGCGCACGTTTCGTCGCGGTGATCGCCGCCCGGCGCGTTGGGTTGCCGGGCAGATAATTTCAGCGGGAGTGCGGCGTTTGGGACGTCATGGCCACACCGGTGGTGGCCACTTTCCAGATCGCGCTGATCCGGTATTGAAGTAAAGACTGGTTTGAAGCGGAGGCAGGATCGCCGCGGGCAGGGAGGCTGGAGATGTTCAAGAAGCTGTTCGGTCGAAGCGGGGCAGGGGACGCCGGGCGGGCTGGCAACGTGCCCCAACCGCCAACCACGTTCGGGCCGCTGAAGGAGATGGCCTGGAACCATGTTCAGGCGCTGATGCAGGGCCATGAAAGCTGGGGCCTCAGCCGGGCCAGCGACTGGGCGGTCGATCTTTCCGGCGGCGAAATCAGCTGGACGTTTGCCAACGGGCGTGTCGCGCGGGCGCCGGGCGAGCTGATTGCGACGTGGTCGGGGCGCGGGGAAACGCTGCTTTGGGGCTGGAACCACCCTTCTGCGCCGCCCGGATCGGCCGTTGCGGCGGGCAAGGTGAAGGCGTTTGCCGATCTCCATGGAATTTCCGAACTGCAGGTCGCCGAGCGTGGGTGCGGGTTCGACGAGGGGTGGGAGCTGACCGCCATCGCCGCACTTCTGGGCAATCTGCAGGGTGTCTATCGCGGTGAGGCGGGACCGGGGACGTGGGCCTATATCGGCTTTGGCGGCGTCACGCTGTCGAAGGGATGAGGCAGCCCCGGCCCTGAAGGTTCGGCCGGGCTTCAGATGCTGCGTCCCCTCCCGCGGCCCCGCCACGTCTTGATAAGGGGGGGAAAGGTGTGGGCGGCCCCTGACGGCGCAGCGTGCGGCGGCGAAACGCGTGCAGAATGATTGACCAAGAGGGACAGGGAATGACGGTAGTGAAAGAGATTCCGGGCTGGGTTGAGGCCTTGCCGGGCTGGCTGAGCGAACCGATGGCCAATGTGCTTGATGTCTGGGGGCGTGGCTCGTTCGGGCTGACCTATGGCGAGATCATCACGGCGGTTGGCATATTGCTGCTGGCGCTGGTGCTGCGCGGCCTGTTCGCCCGCACCATCGTGCGGACCATCACGAAGGCGGCGGCGGGGACCAAGACCAATCTCGATGACGCGCTGGTCAAGACTATCGCCGTGCCGCTCAAGATCGTGCCGGTCATCATCGGGGCCTATATCGCCATCCGCGTCATCAACCTGACGGGCGAGCCGAAGATGATCGCCGACAAGGCGATGCAGTCGGTGATCGCGCTCTCGGTGTTCTGGACGCTGAGCCGGGCGGTGAATGCGTTCGAGTTCGTCTTCACCGGGCTGCGCTCGACATTGTCGTCGGCGATTGTCGACTGGATGGTGAAGGCGCTGCAGGTGTTCCTGGTCCTGCTTGGCCTTGGTGCCGTGGCCGAGGTCTGGAACATCCCCGTTGCGCCGATCATTGCGGGCCTTGGCGTGTTCGGCATCGCGGTCGGCCTCGGGGCGCAGGACCTGTTCAAGAACCTGATCTCGGGCATCCTCATCCTCACCGAAAAGCGCTTCGTGCCGGGCGAATGGATACAGGTGGACGGCGTGGTCGAGGGCACGGTGGAGCGGATCAATTTCCGCTCGACACTGATAAGGCGGTTCGACAAGGCACCGGTCTTTGTCCCGAACGGCATGCTGTCTGACAACGCGGTGACGAATTTCTCGCGGATGACGCACCGACGGATCAAATGGGTGGTCGGGGTGGAATACCGCACGACGACGGAGCAGCTGCGTTATATCCGCGACGAGATCGAGGCCTGGCTGTGGGCCGATGAACGCTTTGCCAAGCCGCCTTCCGCCGCCCTGTTTGTCCATGTCGACAGCTTCAATGCCAGTTCCATCGACTTCATCATCTACTGCTTCACCAACACCACGGTGTGGACCGAATGGCTGAAATTGAAGGAGGAGTTTGCGCTGGCGGTGATGGACATCATCGAAGCGGCCGGAACGAGCTTCGCCTTCCCGAGCCGGACCATCTACATGCAGACGCAGGATGCACCGGAAATCATGAGCCCGCCGGCACGTTCAGAAGCGGTGCGGGCGATGCTGGGCGATCCCTCACGCGCAATCGGTGCGCGCCGAGGTGATGAAGGCGAAGATGGCTGACGTTCGGCTGGGGGAGTGAATGCGCCGGGGGACGGCGCATCACTCCTGACGGTTGATTGAACCGCGGGGCGGCTCCTGGGCGTTGCGCACGGTCGGCGGGGGCGCGATGCGCACCTCACCGGCCCCGTCTCTGTATCCGTCCCCGGTCCCGTCTTCGTCACCGGCGTTGAAGTCCAAAGGACCACCGGGATAAAAACCATCCTCGTCGACCATCGGCAATTCCGGGGTCTCATACACGGTCGAGCCGGGCACGGTCGCCATCAGGGTTGGCCGACCGGTCGCGGCATCGGTTGCCGGGCGGCTGGTGCGGGGAACAACGCGGGTCGTTCGAGTCGTGCGCGTCGTGCGCGAGGTGGATGCGCCGCCGGCGAGTTCGTCGGATGTCGGAAGCACGACTGGTTCCGGGAGCGGCTTGTAATAGCGCTGCTCATGCCGGGGAGAGATGCCGGACGAAGCATTGGGATCGGACTCGGCGCGGCCAATGCCGATCTTCAGCTCGCAGCGGCTGGCCGGGCGCGACGAGCCGTGGCGCATGAAGCTCCACGAGCCGCAGCTGGCCTCGCCGGCGCAGAGGTCAGAGCACTGCTCGGCGCTGTCGGACTGATACGAGGCGTAGGTGCCACCGGAGCGATATGTGCCCTCCTCGATGAAACCGACCTGCGAGAAAGCCGGAAGGGCGAGTGTGGCGATGGCGGTGGCCGCCAGGATGGCCGTCTTGCGCATGTGGTCCTCCGCAATTGTGATGCGAAGTGAAAACGGATTTGCGTTAAGGAACGGTCAAGGCAGGTGTCAGGTCTCGTCCTTGGGGGGCTTTTCGGGGCGGACCATCTCCACTTTCAGCGTTGAGCCGGGGGTGATGAGCACATCCTCGTGACGCAACGGAATGTCGATTCCGTGTTCCTTGAACTTGTCCCAGACGGCCAGCATGACTTCAGAGCCGATGTTGGAGACGCCGTTCTGCGGGTCGTCGATCCAGAACCGGCACTCAAGCTCCACCGCCTCATCGCCAAACTCCATCACGAGGCATTTGGGCTTGGGCGAGGGAAGGACGCGGGGCACGGTCGCGGCGGCCGCCTCGACAAGGCCCACGGCAAAGCGCAGGTCGGTCTCGTACTCGACGCGGATGCGCCTCTTGATGCGGACCTTGCTGTCGGAATAGCTCCAGTTGACGACCTTGTTGGTGACGAGCTGTTCGTTGGGGATGAGGTGTTCCTTGCCATCGCGCGTGATGACCGAGGCGTAGCGCAGGCCGAGCGATTTGACGACGCCGTAAGTGTCATCGACCTCGATCACGTCATCGGGCTTGATCGAGCGGTCTGTCAGCAGGATGACGCCGGAAATGAAGTTCGCGACGATCTGCTGCATCCCAAAGCCGAGGCCGACACCGATGGCGCCGCCGAGCACGGCAAGGCCGGTGAGGTCTATGCCAAGGCCGGTCAGCGTCAGGATGATGGCGGCAAGGAAGAGGCCGACCTGTATGGCATTCGCCAGGAGGATGCGGATTGACGGCTCGACGCGCGGCAGCGTCTCGACGCGCATCTTGAGGCGTTTCGACAGCCATGAAGCGGCGTAGAGAAACAGGGCGGCGGTGAGAATGGCCTGAAGGACGAAGCGGGGATTGATCGTGCGCCCGGCAAAGTCGGGGCCCATCGTGTCCGACCATGTGATGACATCATCGAGCAGTCCGACCGCGTTCAGGGCAGCGATCGACCATGCGACCCACGCCACCGGCTTTCGCAATCCGTCGGGCAGGAAGGTGGTTGCGAACCGGATGATCAGCCAGGCCGTGGCGAGCGATGTGGCGATCCGGACAAGCTGGTCCGGGCGGTCGGCGGCGGCCATGGCGGTCTGCGCGATCCAGAACAGGCCGGCCCACACCGCCGGACGAACGAGGCGCGGAACCGTCTCGTCAATGGATGTGTAAATGCGTTCGGGAAGCCGGCGCAGGAGCGACATCAGAGCCCGGCGCAGCGGCGGCGCAATCATGATGCCAGCCGTGAGCACGCCCAGGATCACCGCAAGCTGGATGCCGACAGGGATGAGGAAGGCTGGCTGGAGGACTTCGCCCTTCAGGTAGCCGAGCGGATCGGTGATCAGCGACTGGATCCATTCCGGCCATTCGAAAGTGGCCGCGGCGGCAGGCTCGGGCGCAGGCTCAGGGATGGGCGATGCGGCGGGAGGCGGGTCTTCCTGCATTGGCGGATGGTCCTGAAGCGGAATGGTTCAATGGAGATGGAATAAGGTGCATCGGCAGGGTTGGGAAGGCGGGAGGAATGTGTTGCAGGGACGTGCAGAAATTGCCAGCGTGCCCGAAGAGGAGAATCCGATGCTGCGCGACGCCGTGATGAAGCCGCTCGACCACGATCCGCACTTCACCTGGCGCGGCGGCGCCGTCACCCGGATCGAGAACCTGTCGGATATCGTTTTCGCGCTGGCGCTGGGCATGCTCGTGTCCTCGGGCGCGCCGCCGGTGACGGTGACAGAGCTTGGCGTGCATTTGTGGAATATCGTGCCGGTCGCGGCCGGGTTTGCATTGCTCCTGCTGATCTGGAACGCGCATTTCACCTACTTCCGGCGCTATGGCGTGGCCGATCAGGCGATCATCATTCTGAATGCGGCGCTGTTGCTCGTCGTCCTGTTTCTTGCCTATCCGCTGCGCTTCATCTTCGACAGCCTGTTCGGGTGGGCGATGATGCTGGCGGGCGATCCGTCGAGGGTCTCCGCGATGCAGGTCGACTATGCCGCTTCGGGCGTGCTCGTGGCTTATTTCGCGGTCGGATATGCTTGTGTGTTCCTGATCCTCAGCCTGATGTACAGCCACGCGCTTTCGCATGCTGACCGGCTTGCGTTGACGCCGTCGGAAGTGGCGATGACGCGGCGCTCGATCTGGAGCCAGCGGGCGCACATCGTCTTGTCGCTGGCGGTGGTGGCGTGCGCGCTGTTCACCCCGATGGTCGGATTTGCCGGGGCGCTCCTCGGACTGGCTGCGCCTGTGTCCTTCCTGATCCGGCAGATCATCCGCATCCCTGAACAAGGCGAGGCGCCCGCCGCCGCGACGTGAGGCCCCCGTCACTCGGGCAGCTTCTTAGGGGAGGGCTGTGAGGGCTTGCGGCGCAGGTTTGCGCGCGCAACCGGACCGGATGGTTCCGAACCCGGCGATGCCGTGCAACCTTGCGTGCATCTTGTCCCTTTACTTCAGGCAAGGCTGACCCTATTCGGCGCGGCCCCTTATCCGCTTTTTCACCGGGAGGCCGACCAGCCATGCTGACATTCCGCCCTGAGCGGCCCGACGACGCTGCCGCGATCGAAGCGCTGTATCTGCGCGCCTTCGGGGCGGGGCGGTTTGCCAAGACGGCCGAGCGGCTGCGTGAGGGCAATCGCGTGCTGGCGGAGTTGTCACGGGTGGTGCTGGCGGGCGATGTGCTGA
>JBGSUF010000094.1:0-7110 GCA_041736285.1 Hyphomonadaceae bacterium
CGTGACCGTCGGCGGGACGAGTTTTGGTGGCGGGCGCGGCTTTTCGGGCGGCTCTGCGGGTTCTGGCGGTGTGGTCGTGTTTGGCGGCGGCGGCGGATATTATGACGTTCAGGGCGTGGCCCCGAGCGCGGTCGGCGGACTGAATGTCGTCGGCGGCGAGGAGATGGTCCGCGAGATCGTCGCCGAGCAGATACCCGTCACGCAAACGGCATGTGTCGAACGCATCAACCAGTCGATGGCCGTTCGCCCCGTTCAGGCGGTGTGCCTCGATGACATGGGCTCGCCGTATCCGGCGTCCCGCGTCGATGACAAGCTTGAGGTCGATCCCAATTCCACCACCGAACTCTTCCGCTGCATGTCGGGCACCTACATGCAGGTAACGCTCGGTGAGCTGACCGGCGGGGAAGCAAGTTTTGCGCAAGGCGAAAGCTTTACATGCGCCAAGGGTGAAGCGCTGGTGCACAAGCCCGGCGGCCGTCTGGCCTGCGCGCCGCAAGCCCCGCAACGCAACTGTAACGAGCGGTCGCTGCTGCGCCGCTACGGCCCGGGAATCAAGATGGTCACGACGCTTCAGACGCGCGCCACCTGCGAACCGCAGACGCGCACCGTGATGCAGACCGTGGAGCGCGAAGTGATCCGTGCCAAGCCCAATCCGATCTCTCCGATCGTGTTCGACGGCGGCGTCGGCCAGGGCTTGAACTGAGCCTTCACCGCCCGCCGGTATGACCCCGGTTGCCCAGTCATGACTTCGATTTGCCCGCCCGCAAGATTTTGCAGGCGGGCTTTCCTTTGTGGGCAGGGGAAAGCGGTGCAGGGCGCCGGGAATGCTGCCCTGCAGCATGTGACATTCGTGTCACAACACTTAAAATACGCGGCCGATTGTGTGCCGGGCGGCATGCGGGGCCTTGCGACGAAGCGCCGCAAGATGATGATGAATATCAGAAAACAACCATAAGGCGGCGAGCACTCCGTTCGACCGCCGGACATTGAAAAGGGATGGAATCCGTGTCGAACAACAGTGCAGCACAATTTTCAAAGACTCGCCGTGGTCTCCGGGCCGCGCTTTGCCTTGGCGTAGGCCTCGGCGCACTCGGGTTTGCCGCCCCCGCCATCGCTCAGGAAGCCGATGAGCCGGTAACCACCAACACCGAATCCTCAACGCAGGCCAATGAGCCGCGTCGCCTGAACGAAGTGGTCGTCAGCGCGACCCGCCGCGAAGGCACGACCGTTCAGGATGTTCCGATCGCCGTCACGGCGCTCGATGCACGGCTGCTGGATGAGGCCGGGGTCGACCGGATTAACGATCTTGAGCAGATTGCGCCGACCATTCAGGTGACGCAGGGCCAGTCGTCCGCGGTCGGATCGTCGATCTCGATTCGCGGCGTCGGCACGGGCGGCGACAATCCCGGCTTCGAGCCGGCCGTTGGCGTCTTCATCGACGGCGTCTATCGCACCAAGACCGGCATCGCGCTCGGCGACCTGCCGGAACTGGCAAGCGTCGAAGTGCTGCGCGGTCCGCAAGGCACGCTGTTCGGGCGCAACACCTCGGCAGGCGCATTGTCGATCCGCACCGCCGGTCCGGAGCGCGAAGGCCGCCAGACCGTCACCGTCGGCGTCAGCAACTTCGCGGGCGTCTCCGTTGAGGGAACCGTCACCGGCGCAACCAGCGAAAATGGCGCAGCACGTCTCGATGTGAAATATCGTCGTCGCGATGGCTATATCGAGGACGCCAATTCCGACCGCGCCTTCAACGACATCGACCGCGTTCTGGCCCGTGGCCAGTATGAGTGGGAAAAAGGCGACGCGGATCTGCGCGTCATCATTGATTACGCTGAAACGGCAGAAGCCTGCTGCGCTGCGGTCAACCTGATTGCGGGCAATCCGGGCAATCCGGCCGCGGTTTCGGGCCTTGGCGTGGCGGTCAATGTCGCCGCCGGTGCACGCGGCCTGATCGGCATTGCGCAGCCCGGCAATCCGGAAGCCTACACCATGGCCGCCTCGCCCGCGCGCGGGCTGACCGAGAATGTGACCGAAAAGGGCATCTCGGTCGAATACAACAACCGGTTCGAATTCGGCCGGTTCACCTCGATCACATCCTATCGTGACTGGGGCGTGGTGCGCGATCAGGACATCGATTTCTCGGGCGCCGACCGCGCCTATCGCGATGGCTATCTGGTCGATGACAAGACCTTCACCCAGGAATTCCGCCTGCAGAACACCTGGAACAATGTCGACTGGCTGATCGGTGCCTTCTTCCTCAGCGAAGATCTGGACCTTGTTGACACGGTTCGTTTCGGGGCGGACGCGAACCTTTATCTCGACGCGGTTGCGGCTGGCGCGACGGCAAACCCGCTGGTTCCGGGCGGTCTGCAACTGACCGGCTCGCTGGGTCCGGCCGTGCCATCGCTGTTCGTGCGCCTTCCCAACGGCGCCCCGGCGCTGCGGATTGCACCGGGTGTGCCGGCAGGCCTGCCGTCATTCTTCCTGCCGGGATCGTTTGAAGGCGCTGGTCAGCAGGCCGATGCCTACAATGTCGAGACCACGGCTTTCGCCCTGTTCACGCACAACGAAATCAAGTTCGGCGACCGCACCACCCTCACGGTCGGCCTGCGCTACAACAGCGAGGAGAAAGACCTCTCCTACAACCTCAATTCGGACGTGCCGTTCTGCGACTTCCTGTTCACCCCGGCGGGCCAGTCGGTGCTCGGGCAGCTCAACGCCATTGGCGCGGGCGCGCTCGCCGTTCTCGGCTGTAACCCGACCGTCAACAGCGAGTTCAACGGAACCGGCAGCGATTCCAGTTCTGAGGGCGAAGTGACCGGCACGCTGTCACTGGCCTTCGAAGTCAGTGACGACCTGATGGTGTATGGCGGCTATTCGCGCGGCTTCAAGTCGGGCGGGTGGAACCTGGACCGCGGCACGTTCGACACTGTCCTGTTCGGCGGCAATGGCGCGCAGGCAACGGACCTCTCCTTCGATCCGGAAATTGTCGACGCCTACGAGCTGGGCTGGAAGGCTTCCTTCTTCGACGGCAAGGGCACGCTGAACGGCGCGATCTTCATGCAGAAGATCGACGGCTATCAGTTCAACACCTTCGTCGGGACCAACTTCGTTACCTACAACAGCGAAGCGGAATCCAAGGGCTTTGAACTCGATCTCGGCTTCACGCCGGTGGACGGCCTCGTGCTTCAGGCGGGCTATGCCTATACCGAGGCGACCTATGAGGATGACCCGATCGGCGCGGGCTTTGAGGGCGAGCAGATCGCCAACACCCCCGAGCAGGTCGTGACCGGCGCCGCCACATGGACCCGGCCGATCGGCTCCGGCGGGATGGAATTGCTGGTGCACGGCAACTTCCGTTACTCCAGCGAAGTGGAGACCATCATCGGGCCGTACAGCCCGACGACGGGTCTTGGCCTTGGCGGTCCGACGTCCAATGACGCCGTGACCCTGATCAATGCGCGGATCGGCATTCAGGGCGAAGATGGCCGCTGGTCGCTGTCGCTGTTTGGCGATAACCTGACCGAGGAATACTACAACCTCACCACCTTCCCCGTGCCTGAGCAGACCGGCGTTTACGCCGGCTACCCGGCTCTGCCGCGCTTTTATGGCATCGAAGGCAAGATCAGCTTCTGATCGCCGGAAGGCCAGTTGGGCACATGATGACCGGCGATTGATGGCCGGAACATGATAGCCCGGAAGATAATGAAAAGCCCCGCCAGATGGCGGGGCTTTTTTGTTTCTGTCGGGGCGGTGTTCGAGGCGCGGGCGCACAACAAATCGACGGTTTCAGCGGATCGGCTGCAGACCCCACGCATTGAGCAGGTGGTTGGCAAGGCGCACCGTGCGGCGGCGGACAACATCCGGCGACCAGAGATCCTCGCCAATAATGTCGCGCGTGATGGAGTAGGTGTGCCCGCCCGCGCCATTCTCGAAATATATCCCCTTCTTGGTGCGGAAATCGAGACGGTCGGCCTTCTGGTTCGTCGCGGCCGGCAGGAGGATGTAATTGCCGATGGTTTCGCACAGCTGCTGGCGGATTTCAGAGTTCGGCCAGACGGTTGTCCAGTAATTGTCCTTGTCGAGATTGCGCGGCAGAATGTGCTCGACCGACACGTCGGCATTGGCGGGAATGACCTCACCATCCGGCATGGCGGCGTTGATGCGCAGGACCAGTGCGCGTCGGTGGGCAATGGAGGTGAACCGCCCGGTGAGGCGCTCGGCCACACGCTCGCCATCGTCCTCGCTGATCGCCAGCGGTCCTTCGCCATCGAACAGGGCGCGGTCGTCATTGATGACTTCGAGGACGCGCCCGTAATGCTTGTTGCGGTGGTCGCGCTCCGGGACAACGAGTTGCAGCATGAAGGCAAGCCGTTCCAGCAGCGGGAAAAAGCGCCGCGCGCCTTCCGAATCGTCCGGCCGCTCGACCAGGAAGCTCAGGGCCGGACCGCGCCACATATGGTGGTCGATGGTAGCCAGGTGTCGAAGGCTGGCATTGATACGCCCGTCCGCATCGGTCAGGCCGGGAATGCGGTTGTCATTGATCGCTTCGGTGGCGGCGACGTAGGCTGGCAGGTGCTCGTTGAGGAATTCGCGCGGCTCGATACGGCCCATCACATTGCGGCGAAAGCCGGCGAGCAGGCGCGATCCCTTGCCGGAATGGCGTTCCATGATGTTGCGAATGTTCTGGAGCAGCTCGTCCATGCCCTTGCCGCGGATCCGGCTTTCATATTCCGACCATTTGCGGGCGTATTCGTTGCGCTCCTGCAGGCTCAGATTGGCCTTCTCGAACAGTTCGGTCTTCAGGATGTCGTGGGTTGCGGCCGACTTTCCACGATGGTTGAGCGCCCGGAAGACGCGCTGGGCGATCTCTGCGTCGGCAACATGGACGGCGACGAGGCTGCAGCCCTCCAGAATGTATTCAGCAAACTCCTGGCGCTCGCGGGGGGGCATGTCGCGCATCGCCTTGACGAGTTTCTCGGTGTTGGTGGCCAGCCGGTCGCGGCTCTCGCCGCCGTCAGGATCGCGCAGGCCGAGCAGGCTGGCACCGCTCTCCTGAACGGAGGCGCGCAGGAAGGGGCTGTCGAACTCATTCAGCGTCAGGCGCCACTCAGGGCCTTTTCCGGGGCGGTCGTCGCACAGGGCGTCCCGCACCCGGTCACGCAGCGCCGAAGCGGCGAGCAGATCGCGCAGGGCGCAAAGCATGATGGTCAGCGTCGTCAGGCGCTGTTGTCCGTCAACAATCTCGAACGGACCCTTCCCGCCCGCGCGCTGCAGCACGATGGAGCCGATGAAGTGCGGGACGCTGATAGCCTTGGCCTCTCGCAAGTCATTGAAAAGTTCAAGCGCTTCGGCATCATCCCACGCGTAGCTGCGTTGAAAGGCGGGAACGCGATACCATTCCCCGGCCGCAAAGAGTTGCTGCAGCGAGAGCGCCTGTGACTGAACGCCAATATCCATCGGACTGACCTTGCATTAAAGAAGCTTGTGGTAATGACCCGTGAACAGGCGTTCAACGCGCGTGAACATCAACATCGTCCTTTCGCGGACGGAGTGTGGCAGGGAGGTCACTGTGTCAGGGCAACACGGCAAGGTCGAATCGATAAATCGCTGGCTGGCTTATCGCACACCGAAGGGGCCGGCGGTCGGCTGGGTCGACGAGGCGGGTCGCCGCTTCATGCCGATGGACGCGGAGGATGCGGGCTGGCAGTCCATGCACGGGGTGGAACTGCTCGCACCGGCGCCGCGTCCGGGCAAGGTGATGGGCATTGCGCTCAATTACCGTGATCATGCGACAGAGACCGGCCGCGAGGTGCCGCAGGTGCAGACCTGGTTTTCCAAGGCGGTGACAGCGGTCAACGGCCCTTACGCGCCGGTCGTGATGCCCGGCGTTTCACAAGCGCTGGACCATGAGGTCGAACTGGTGGTCGTGATCGGCAAGCGCGCGCGGCATGTGCCGGAGGATCGGGCGCGTGAGGTGATTGCAGGCGTCTGCGTCGGCTGCGACTATTCGGTGCGCGACTGGCAGCGGGCGACGCCGACCATGATCCTCGGCAAGAGCTTTGACAGCCATGCCGTTTTCGGACCCTGGGTGACATCGCTCGCGGCGGTGGGTGATCTGTCGACCCGTCGGCTGCGCTGCCTGGTCAATGGAGAGATCCGGCAGGACGGCGTGATCGGCGACATGGTTTTCGGCATTGAGGCGCAGATCGCTCACCTGTCCAAGGCGATGACGCTGGAGCCGGGCGATGTGATCTTCACTGGCACGCCGGCTGGCGTGGGCGCGGCTCACAATCCGCCGAAATTCCTGAAGGTTGGGGACATCGTGCGCTGCGAGATTGACGGGCTTGGGCATATCGAGAACGAGATCGTGGCCGAGAATGTGCAGACGGTGATCGGCTGATGCGGGTTCGTTTTGCAGCCTTGGGGGCGCTGATGGCCGGCCTGCTGGCGGGCTGCAGCGGTGAGGCCTCGACAGCGTCCGGGGCGGTGGGCGGCGAGATTGAGGGTGGTTTGATGGTGTCGCCAGTGTCTGATCCGCGCGCCATGGCGGTGATCCCGTGCGCGGGCGTGCCGATGCTGGCGGGAGAGGCGGCGGCGCCATGCGTGCTGGTGGTTGCGGGCGGCAAGCGCTTCCTCTTCGGGGCGCCTGCGGGCGTTTCGGCGACAATCTCCCGCGAGGATCTGGGCTGGCTCGATGCGGTGTTTGTGTATTCGCTGGCGTCGGAGGATATCGAAGGGCTGGATGAATTGCGCCGGGCAACATGGCTGGCCGGACGAACGCAGGCTTTGCGGGTCTATGGTCCCGAGGGAATTGAGGACGTTATCGCGGCGATCAACGGCACTCATGTCTATGGCGACGCGATGCTCGGTGCAGTGTCGCGGATGCGCGGGTTCAACGACATGCCGATGGTGGCGGTGGCCTTCCATGTCGTCAATCGCGGCGGCGGGTCGGTGGCGGTGGTCGACACCGGCGATGTGCAAATCCTGGCGCAGCCGGTCGGCTTTGACCTTGTCGGATATGAGATCGCCTATGCGGGCCGGTCCGGCGCGGGGCGGGCGGTGCTGATGCCGTGCGCGGCGGCGGTGGAGGGGCTTTCGGGCGCTTTG
>JBGSUF010000008.1:0-1529 GCA_041736285.1 Hyphomonadaceae bacterium
CGCTGGTTGGGGGCGCTGGGGGGCTTGGGGCGGGGGAGGCGGATCAGGAGGCAGCGCTTTCAGGCTCACCGATGCGGTGCGCTTCGAGGCCGTGGGGTTCGGCGGCGCCGCGCGGGTCAGGGTGGATATGAATGTCGGCAGCGGGCAGGACTTCGCGGATCCGGTTTTCGCAGGCCACCATCTCGGTGTGGGCCTCAATCAGCGTCAGGTCTTGTGGCATTTCGGCATGGAACTGGATGTGGACCCATGCGCCGGATGCACGGGTTCGCAATTCGTGGACCGCGAGAATGCTCTGACCATCAAGGGCCAGCGCGCAGATGCGGTCGCGCAACTCGTCGGGCAGTTCACGGTCGAGGAGCTGGTCGAGTCCGCCGCGTGCGACACTGAGCGCGCTCCAGACGAGCCAGGCCGCCACGATGAAGCCGGCCACCGGATCAAACCAGTTGAGGCCAAGAAAACCGGCGCCGATGACGCCAACAATCACCACCCCATTGGCGGCGACGTCGGCGACATAGTGCGCGCGGTCTCCGGCCGTCGCCACCGAGCCGGTCTTCCGCACCGCCCGGGTCTGGGCGGCGACAAGAAGCATGGTCAGGGCGGTTGAAACGAGCATCACCGCCAGCGCCAGCCCGGAATGGCTGATCGGTTCGGGTGACATCAGGCGGTGGAAGGCTTCGAGGCCGACGAGGGTCGCCGATATGCCGACGAGGACGGCCTGAACGATGGCGGCAAAGCCCTCGGCCTTTCCGTGGCCATGGCGGTGTTCGGCGTCCGGCGGGCGCGCGGCATAGATGACAGCGAGCAGGGTGAATATTGACGCGGCCGCGTCGAGGCCACTGTCGGCAAGCGATGACAGCACCGACACCGAGCCGGACTCCAGCCACGCCCAGCCCTTGATCGCAATCAGAATGACGGCGGTGGACACCGACAAAATCGAGGTCACCCGGGTGATTCGGGCGGCGTCGTTGGCGTCAAGCGCGCCCGGCAATGCATCATGGGCCATGAATGTCTCCGGCGGCAGGCGTCCTGATTCCTCATGACACTTAGCGCCGCCGGCCGAAAGTTCAACGAAAATCCTGAATTTTCAAGATGTTAATGCGAGTGATAAACAGTCTCAATCGCCGGAGGCCGACGCGACGAGCGTGGCGGTCAGAAAATCGGTGATCGCATCCATCGCTTCGGGCGCCATGGTGATTTCGATGCGCGCATACTCGTCCGGGGTTCCCTTCTGTGCAGGCTGCAGAAGGTGGTTGAGGCCGTCGAGAATGATGAGACGGGAGGCGGAGTTGGTCAGGCCGGCCCGCATTGCGGGGGCGTTGCGGGTTGGCGAGACCTGAAGATCCTTGCTGCCGTAGAGCGCCAGAATAGGGCCGTCGAATGCGGCAATGCCGGGCATGGGATCGTGATCGAGCGCCCACGCCATCCACGGGGACGCGAAAGCGGCGGCCTGTGCGCTGGCGGCGGCTTCGGGCGCACCGGAAGCGACGATGATCGCCTTGATCTCCGCCTCGGCGAGGGCGCGGTCGGGC
>JBGSUF010000117.1:0-2669 GCA_041736285.1 Hyphomonadaceae bacterium
GTTTGGCTTTGCCGACGCTGGCGGGCGGGGCTGGGTGACGGTGCAGTTCGAAGGCGACGGCGCAGCGGCGGCCAACCAGCGCACCAATGGCTGGGCCTTCCGGCTGGCGCCGCAGGACTTTGCCGAAGTAATGACGCCCCGCGCCGCCGTGATCGCGCAGTAGCGATCCGGGCGAAACCATGAAGCGAAAGAATGAAAGGCCCGCGGATGAAGCGGGCCTTTCGTGCTCAGGTTTCAAGCTTGCGCCTTACCGGCAGCCTTACTGGCAGGCGAGGCATTCGTCGTAATCGGTCTTCTCGCCCGCGTCGAAGTCAGTCTTCTCGGCCTTTTCCTTGCCCGCAAAGGCGGCGCGCTGGACCGACTTGGAGCGGCAGTAGTAGAGCGATTTCAGGCCCTTCTCCCACGCCGTCCAGTGCAGCATGTGGAGGTCCCACTTGTCGACATACCCCGGCAAAAACACGTTCAGCGACTGCGACTGGCAGATGAAGGGCGTCCGGTCGGCCGCCAGTTCGATGATCCAGCGCTGGTCGATTTCGAAGGCCGTGCGGAACACCGCCTTCTCGTCATCCGACAGGCAATCGAGATGCTGGACCGAGCCTTCCTGCTCAAGAATGGAGGTCCAGGTTTTCGTTGTGTTGAGGCCCTTGTCTTCGAGCAGGGCCTCAAGTTGGGGGTTCTTGACAGGGACCGAACCGGACAGGGTCTTGTGGGTATAGAAGTTGGCCGGGATTGGCTCGATGCCGGCCGAGGTGCCGCCGCAAATGATCGAGATCGACGCGGTCGGAGCGATGGCCAACTTGTTGGAGAAGCGCGCCATCACGCCCATTTCGGCCGCGTCCTCACAGGCGCCGCGCTCCTTGGCGAGCTTGACGGAGGCTGCATCGGCTCCGCGGCGAATGTGCTTGAACATCGCCTTGTTCCAGGACTTTGCAGGCGCGCTTTCCATCGGCACGCGCTGGCTCTGGAGGAAGGAATGGAAGCCCATCAGGCCTAGGCCGACCGAGCGCTCCCGCTTTGCCGAGTAGACGGCGCGGGCCATCTCGTCCGGTGCCCGGTTGATGAAGTCTTCCAGCACGTTGTCGAGGAAGCGGAACACGTCCTCCAGGAATTGCGGATCGTTCTTCCATTCGAGGAATTTCTCGGCGTTGACCGAGGAGAGACAGCACACGGCGGTGCGGTCATTGCCGAGATGGTCGCGGCCGGTCGGAAGGGTGATTTCCGAGCACAGATTGGACTGGTTCACCCGCAGGCCGAGGCTGCGCTGGTGAGCCGGCATGGCGTTGTTCACCGTGTCGACGAACAGAAGATACGGCTCGCCGGTCTGCATCCGCAGTTCGAGGATTTTCTGCCAGAGCTTGCGGGCGCTGACCGTGCGCAGGACTTCGCCGGTCTTGGGGCTGCGCAGGCCAAACTCGCCGTCGACGCGAACGCACTCCATGAACTCGTCGGTGATGTTGATGCCATGGTGAAGGTTCAGGGACTTGCGGTTGAAGTCGCCCGAGGCCTTGCGGATTTCGAGGAACTCCTCGATTTCCGGGTGGTGGATGTCGAGATAGCAGGCGGCCGAACCGCGGCGCAGGCTGCCCTGTGAGATTGCGAGGGTCAGGCTGTCCATCACCCGGATGAAGGGGATGATGCCGGATGTCTGGCCATTCTGGCCGACCTTCTCCCCGATCGAGCGGACATGGCCCCAATAGGTGCCGATGCCGCCGCCATTCGATGCGAGCCAGACATTCTCGTTCCACGTCTGCACGATGCCATCGAGGCTGTCATCGACCTGATTGAGGAAGCACGAAATCGGCAGGCCGCGCTCGGCGCCGCCATTGGAGAGAACCGGCGTTGCGGGCATGAACCAGAGCCGCGAGATGTAGTCGTAAATGCGCTGGGCATGATCGGCATCATCGGCATAGGCATTCGCCACGCGCGCAAACATGGTCTGGAAGGTCTCACCCTGCAGCAGGTAACGGTCTTCCAGTGTCTTCTTGCCGAACGGCGTCAGGAGATCGTCGCGCGAATGATCGACGCGCACCCCCTTCACGACAGTCAACTCGGCAGAGAGCGCCTTCGGCTTGCCGCGGACAGCGGCGGACTTGGACGTTGGAACAGCGTTCAAAGCAGACATTTTACCCTCGATTTTCCCGGCGAACCGCAACAGAACGGCGATGATAAGTCCTCGGCCAGACCGCTTGAGGCGCATATCTGGTGTGTCGACTCATCAATGACCCTAGATGTAGTGTCTCCAACGCCGCGTGTCAGGTCAATCGGGAAATTGCTCCGCAGGCGAAGTTTTTCGTGAACAACTTCCTAACGCGCGAGTGGAGCCGTTAACCCCTCTGCCCGCGATGGCCCGTGGCGGCGAGGTTTCGGTTGAGGATATGGGCGGCGAGGTCGGTCCCGCTCTGCCAGGCCAGCTCGACCCTCGGGCCGCAATGCCAGTCGCCGCAAGTGCCGACCTGCGCCTTGTCATCCCATCCGACCGGCGAATCAGCGGAGCGCTCGACAAAAGCATAACGCCAGCGATGGGCCGACATGGCGACCGGGCGCGGGCGTGCGCCGACCAGATCGTGCAGGGCCGAGAGCAGGTGTTCGGCAGCCACGTTGGCGGGCTCTTCCAGGAGGGCGCGGGAAGCGGCGGTTGAGGCTTGCACGACCCATGCTTCGGGGGCTGG
>JBGSUF010000130.1:0-7512 GCA_041736285.1 Hyphomonadaceae bacterium
GGACGCGGTGGACGGCTCTCGGCCGGTGCCTCAACCTGTGCCTCAGCCCGTGCGTCAGTCTTTGCCTCGGACGCAGGACTTGCATCGGCGGCAGCGGCAGGTGCCGCGGTCGTCTCGTCAGCCGTGTCCGGCTTTGAACGGCCGGAGCGGCGCCGTGATTTCTTCGGGGCCTCTTCCTCGCTCGCCGTCGGGGCGGCGCGCGGCTTGTCCTTCGGGGCATCCCCGCCAGAGCGACCCCGCGAAGACCCACCGCGCGCGGCGGGGCGACGGCGAGATCCGCCCTCGTCCTCAAGGCCTTCGACCTGGGCATCGAGACCCTCGATCACGAGTTCCTCAACATCCTTGCCGATCAGCTTGAGGATTTGCGCCCAGTTGCGACTGTCGGACGGGGTGACGATCGTCACGCTCTCGCCGGTGCGGCCGGCGCGGCCCGTGCGACCGATGCGGTGGACATAGTCATCGTCATTCGGCGGCGGGGCATAGTTGAAGACGTGGCTGACCTCGGGAATGTCGAGACCGCGCGCGGCAACGTCTGAGGCGACAAGGAGCTTGAGATCGCCCGCACGGAAGCGGTCGAGCGTCTGGGTGCGATAGGATTGCGGCAGGTCGCCGTGGATGGCGGCGGCGTCATAACCATGCGCGGTGAGTGATTTGACGACGACATCAACCTCACGCTTGCGGTTGCAGAAGACGATGCCGTTCTTGACCTCGCGCGCGCCGATGATCTCTCGCAGAGCAAGGCGCTTGGCCTTGTCGCTGTCATTCGGCAGGCGGAGCACATATTGCTTGATGAGTTCGGCGGTCTGGGCCGGGCGCGTCACCTCGATACGGACTGGATCGGTCTGGAACTTCTTCGCAAGGCGCGTGATTTCCGGCGGCATGGTGGCCGAGAACAGCAAGGTCTGCCGCAGCGGCGGGATCAGCGCGATGATCTTCTCGATGTCGGGGATGAAACCCATGTCGAGCATGCGGTCCGCCTCGTCGATGACGACAAGGTCGACCATGTTGAGGAGGATCTTGCCGCGCTCGAACTGGTCGATCAGCCGGCCCGGCGTGGCGATCAGCACGTCGACGCCCTTCATCAGGAGGCGATCCTGCTCTGTGAAGGAAACCCCGCCAATCAGGAGGGCCATGGTGAGCTTGTGGTTCACGCCGTATTTGTTGAAGTTCTCGGCGACCTGCGCCGCGAGTTCGCGCGTCGGCGCGAGGATCAGCGAACGCGGCATGCGCGCGCGGGCACGCCCCGAGGCGAGCCGGTCGATCATCGGCAGAACGAAAGCAGCGGTCTTGCCGGTGCCGGTCTGGGCGATCCCGGTGATATCCGAACCCATCAGGATGCGGGGAATGGCCTGCTCCTGGATCGGTGTTGGTGTGGTGTAGCCCGCGGCCGTGATGGCGGAAAGGAGTTCCGGGCTAAGTCCCAGATCTTCGAAAGTCATGAAATCTCTTCGGTGTTGTCCGAGTCGCGATACGCGCCCGATACCCTGCGGCGCAACATACGGGCAACGCGGCGAGAGTCAAACACAAGAGTCGATACAGCACGCGAGGGCCATGGCCGCACGGTGAAAGCTGGCCACCCTCCCCGGAGGCGAAAGCGTGGGGGAGGGTGGCCGGAGGGCGATCAGGGCCGGTTGTAGGCGGGCGGAAGGTCGCCGCGCTCAAGGCTGAGATAACGGTCGCGCAGCTTCGTCTGGCGGCTTTCGAGAGAGGTTTCCACGCCGTCGATGATGACCGCCGTCGGGGCGGACGTGACCTCAAGGGGATCACCGTCCCAGACCACCACATCGGCAATCGCGCCGGGCGTCAGGCGGCCGAGATCAGGCATGCCGAAGATGTCCGCCGGGACACGCGTGATGGCGGCGAGGGCATCGTCGTGGGAAACGCCGCTGGCCACGGCATCGCCGGCCGCCTGCAGGACGAGGCGCGCCTGATGCGATTCGCCGTCCATATAGGCGTAGGCCACGATGACGCCGCCATCCTGCAGACGCTTTGCGTTCTGCATGGTCGAGCCAAGGGTCTCGAAGCTGCCGGGCAGGTTGGCATAAGGGTTGATGATGACGGGAATGCCGGACGCGGCCAGTTCCCCTGCGACCTGCCAGCCCTCCGCCGCGCCGAGGATGACGATGCGCAGTTCAGGGCGCTCATTGGAGAGGCGGATCACCTCTCGGATGTCGGATGCGCGCTCGACATGAATCACCATCAGCTGCTGGCCACGCGCGGCGAGACCGAAAGCCTGCGCATCCACGCGGGTGAGCGCATCGCCCTCATTGTGGGTGGCATACTTGGCCGGGAAGGTGCGGGCATCCGAGAGCGCCGCTTAGAAATAGGCCCACGCCGCCGGGCGCGATCCGCCGGCACGCGCTGCGCCGGTCTCGCCAAGCTCGACATAGATGAAGGCGCTCTCATTGGTGACGCTGCCCGGCTCGCCGGACGTGCTGGCGATAAAGCCCTGACCGGCGAAGATGGAGGAGGAGACCGAAGGCGCAACGACGACGCGGGTCACGCCCTCGATACGGGTGACGGCGATCGGCGTGGCGGCCGGATTGAAGCCGTAGGCGGCGCGCAGGGCGACCGAATACTGAGACCCGCCAGCCGAGGTGTCATTGGTCGAATCCTCCGCGCCGACCTCGGAAATGCCGACGCGGGTGAAGGGGGCGATGATGCCCGGCGTGACCCAGTTGCCGCCAGCGTCGATCACACGGGCGCCGGGGGGCGCCGCGATGGTGCCCGAGCCGACGGCCACGATACGGTCATCGACAATGACCAGCGTGCCGTTGCTGATGGTTCCCGCCGGGCCATTGGTGACGATGCGGGCATTGGTGATGACGATGTTATCGGCGAGGGCCGGAGCGGCCAGGGCAACGCCGAGGAGGAGAGCAGTGATCAGGCGTGTCATTTGAGGTCTCCTTCACCGGGCTGGCCAAGTTCGAAATCGGCAACGGGTTGCAGGCTCAGGTCGCTGCGGTCGAACATCAGCGCGCCGTCGATGTAGACGAGGTCGGCGCGGGTGAAGGTCGAGAACGGATCGCCCGACCAGACGACAACATCGGCCATCTTGCCGGGCTCAAGCGAGCCGGTCTCCTCGAAGATGCCGAGCGACCTGGCCGGATTGGCCGACAGCCACGTCCAAGCGATCTCGATCGGAATGTCCATCCCGGCCCGGCGACCGTCAGCCCATGCCTTGGCGGCCTCCTGATTGAGGCGCTGGATGCCGATGTCGCTGTCGGAATGGACGATGGCACAGGCGCCGGCATTGTGGACGAGGGAGATGTTCTCGCGAATGCCGTCATAGGCCTCCATCTTGAACCCCCACCGGTCGGCCCACATTGACGAGCAGGCCCCGGCCTCGGCCAGCTTGTCGGCGATTTTGTAAGCCTCGACGGCGTGGTGGAAAGCGGTAACCTTATAGCCGAACTCCTCGGCCATATCGAGGATGAGGGCCATTTCGTCGGCGCGGTAGCAGTGCATGTGGACGAGAATCTCACCGTCGAGCACGCCCATCAGCGTGTCGAGCTCAAGGTCGCGGGCGGGCGGGGTGCCGCCTTCCTTCTCGTACTTCTCCCATGAGCGCTTGTATTCCACAGCCTTGATCCAGGCGGTGCGGTAACCGGCGACATTGCCCATCCGCGAATAGGGTGCGCCGCCGGGGAAGCGGCCGGCGCCGTAGCCGTAAACGCGCTTGGGGTTTTCGCCGCAGGCCATTTTCAGCGTGTAGGGCGCACCGGGGAATTTCATCTCCTGCATCGTGCGGCCGGGCACATTCTTCAGCGTGACGCCGCGCCCGCCGAACAGGTTGGCCGAGCCGGGAAGGATCTGCATCGACGTGACGCCGCCCGCGAGCGCGCGGGAGAAGCCCGGATCCTGCGGCCAGATGCCATGTTCGGCCCAGACCTCTGCCGTGACCGGACCGGAAATCTCATTGCCGTCGCCATGCGCGTCGACGCTGGGAGACGGATAGACGCCGAGGTGGGAGTGGTTGTCGATGATGCCGGGCGTGACCCAGCGGCCAGCGCCGTCGATGATGATCGCGCCGTCCGGGACCTCCAGGCCGGTGCCGACGGCGACGATCTTCCCGCCGGACATCAGCACGTCGCCGCCGTCAATCCGTCCGCCAATACCGTCCAGAACGACAGCGCCGGTGATCAGCACCGTGTCGGCGCGATAGGCGACATAGGCGGAGGGAAAGGGATCCTTGATGGTGACGACGCGCTCGCCGGTGTCGGCTGCGTCGTCGGTCTTGTTCGACCCGCATCCGGCGGCGAGCAGTATCGCCCCCGCCAGGATGGCTTTCGTGATTGCATGCATGGCTTGCTCCGCTGCCCCGGTGTTCTCCGATCCGGATTACTCAACGGAATCGCTGTCCGCGCAAGCCCTGTCCGGAATCAATCCGACGAGGACTGACGTGCCCGGCGCAGCGGGCACAGATCAGATGTCAAGATCGCCGGCGAAGTGGGCGTTTTCCTGGATGAACTGGTAGCGCAGTTCCGGGCGACGACCCATCAGCGCCTCGACAAGGGCGGCCGGGTCACGCAGGGCCCGCTCGTCATCGGTCTTGGGCAGGGTGACGCGCGCCAGCATGCGCGTCTGCGGGTTCATCGTGGTTTCCTTGAGCTGGCCGGGATTCATCTCGCCAAGGCCCTTGAAGCGCCCGATATCGACATTCTGGCTGGACTTGAACTGTGTTCGCAAAAGCTCGTTCTTCTGGACATCATCCATCGCGTAAACGGTCTTGCCCTTCCATGTCAGCCGGTACAGCGGCGGCATGGCGAGGAAGAGCCGCCCGTCCTCGATCAGGTCCGGCATCATGCGATAGAAGAAGGTGATCAGCAGCGAGGCAATGTGAGCGCCGTCAATATCGGCGTCGGTCATGATGATGACGCGCTCATAACGCAGGTCATCGCAGGAGAACTGCTTGCCCGTCTTCACGCCGAGCGCGAGGGCGAGGTCGGACAGTTCCTGATTCTTTGCGAGCTTGTCGTCGGAGGCGCTGGCGACGTTGAGGATTTTGCCCTTCAGGGGGAGGATGGCTTGTGTGGCGCGGTCGCGCGCCTGTTTGGCGCTGCCGCCGGCCGAGTCGCCCTCGACGATGAAGATTTCCGTGTTGTCCGGGGTCTGGATGGAGCAGTCGGCGAGCTTGCCCGGCAGGCGCAGGCGCCGGGTCGCGCTCTGGCGGGACACTTCCTTGGCCTTGCGGCGGCGCATCCGGTCCTCGGCGCGCTCAATCGCCCACTCCAGCAGCTTGTCGGTTTCCTTGGGGCTGGCGGCGAGCCAGTGGTCGAAGCGGTCGCGGATGGCGTTTTCGACAAGGCGGAAGGCGCTGGTGGAGGACAGCTTGTCCTTGGTCTGGCCAACAAATTCAGGCTGGCGGATGAAGACCGAGAGCAGAATGCCGGCATAGCTCATCACGTCATCAGCGGTGATCAGGGCGGCCTTCTTGTTGCCGGACAGTTCGGCATAGGCGCGAAGGCCCTTGGTGATCGCCGAACGCAGGCCGGCTTCGTGGGTGCCGCCCTCCGGCGTCGGGATGGTGTTGCAGTAGGAGCGGACCGTTCCGTCGTCATCGCCAAAGCCTGCGGCCGTCCTGGCGATGGCCCACTCGACCTTGCCGTCATCGGTCTCGACGCGGCCGGTGAACGGGGTGTCGGTAATGGTGGACTTGCCCTCCATCACTTCGGTGAGCTGGTCGGCGAGGCCGTTGGGGTAGCAAAGGACGGTCTGCGCCGGAACGTCCGAACCGTCCGCCAGCAATTCAGGCGCGCAGTTCCAGCGGATTTCCACGCCCGGCTGCAGATAGGCTTTCGAGCGGGCCATGCGGAAGAGGCGGGCCGGCTTGAACTGGGCCTTGTCGCCGAAGATTTCCGGGTCGGGATGGAAGCTGACCAGGGTGCCGCGACGGTTGGGGGCGGCGCCGACAAGCTCCGTCGAGCCCTGCGCCAGGCCGCGCCGGAAGGTCTGGCGATACAGTTTGCGATCGCGGGCGACCTCGACGATCACCTCGTCGGAAAGGGCGTTGACCACCGAAATGCCAACACCGTGCAGGCCGCCTGCGGTCTGGTAGGCCTTGTCTGAGAATTTGCCGCCCGCGTGCAGCGTGGTCATGATGACTTCCAGCGCCGACTTTTCAGGGAAGCGGGGGTGCGGGTCGACCGGAATGCCGCGCCCGTTGTCGATGACGGTCAGATAGCCATCGGTCGCGAGCCGGACCTCGATCCAGCTGGCGTGACCGGCGACGGCCTCGTCCATCGAGTTGTCGAGCACTTCGGCGAACAGATGGTGCAGCGCGCGCTCGTCCGTGCCACCGATATACATGCCCGGACGCTTTCGCACCGGCTCCAGCCCCTCAAGGACTTCAATGTCCTTGGCGGAATAGCCCTTGGAGGCTTCGTCCTCGAAAAGCTCGGCGCGGTTGGGATCGGCCATGATGCACTCGTCCTGACGTGGTCTGACTGGCGCGGGTCTGATTCGCGCTCCACAATGGTAGCAGAAGTCCTTGGTTGAATCGCAAGCAGATGCCAAGCGCAAGTGAACAGGCCGTATGGAGCGCAAATGAACGACATCACCTCGCCGATCGAAATCGCGCCGGGCCTGCGGCTGGCCAATCGGATCGCGAAGGCGGCGATGACGGAAAACCTCGCCGACGGGCATAACCGGGCGACGGCGCAGCACGTGCGGCTGTATTCGGAATGGGCGGGCAGCGGCGCCGGGCTGCTCATCACCGGCAATGTGCTGGTCGACCGGCGATACCTTGAGGCGCCGGCCAATATCGCCATCGAACCGGGCATCAGACGAGAGGAGCGTGCGGCGCTGGCGGCGCTGGCGACAGCTGCAAAGTCGCACGGGGCGGCGGTTTTCATGCAGGTCAGCCATGCCGGGCGGCAATCGCCGAAGATCGTCTGCGAGCGTCCCGTTGCACCGTCGGCGGTGGCCATGGACATGCCGGGGCGTCGGCTTTACCCGTTTGCCCCGCCGCGCGCGATGACGGCCGGGGAGGTGGAAGACGCAGCCGAGCGGTTCGCATTCGCGGTTCAGATTGCGCGGGAGACGGGCTTTGACGGGGTGCAGCTCCATGCCGCGCACGGCTATCTGATCTCGCAATTCCTCTCGCCGCTGGCCAATCAGCGCAATGATGTGTGGGGCGGGGATTTCGACCGGCGGCTGCGCTTCCTGCGGCGCGTCATCGAGCGGTCACGGGAACTGGCGGGCGCGGATTTCCCACTGGCCGTGAAGCTGAATGCGGCCGATTTCCAGAAGGGCGGCTTCAGCCATGAGGATTGCCTGCGCGTGGTCGATCATCTCAACGCGTATGGGCTTGCCTTCCTTGAGATCAGCGGCGGGACTTACGAGCAGCCGCGCATGATCGGGACGCAAGGCAAAGCGGGGTCTGTGGACGCGCAGCCGCTGCCGGCGTCAACGGCGGTGCGGGAGGCGTATTTCGCGGAGTATGCGAAGGCGGTGCGTGGTCGGGCGCGGATGCCGGTGATGGCGACGGGTGGGTTTCGCACGCGCGCCGGA
>JBGSUF010000139.1:0-3605 GCA_041736285.1 Hyphomonadaceae bacterium
TGGCGGCGGCGTTTGCGCTCGGAGACCTTGAGCGCCGCCTGCCGCCTGCGCTGGAACGAACGGAAATCGAGGCGACCGCGCAAATTCTTCCCGATGGCGGGCATGTCACCCGCAATCCCGAGCGGCTCCTTCACACGCTGCTCGACCTTGTGACGATGCAGGATCTTTTCCTGCGCTCAGCCCGAACCCCGCCCGCCTTCATCGAGCACTGGATTCGCCGCACCGCGCCCATGCTCGCCTTCTTTCAGGCCGGCGACGGTGGGCTCTTCCCCTACAATGGCGGCGGCGAATCACGACCTGAAGTGGTGAACGCCGCACTCACCGCAGCGGCCCAGCCGCAGCGCCGCTTCATGTTCGCGATGAAGTCCGGCTTCCAGAAGCTGGCGGCGGCCGACACGCGCGTGATTGTCGATGCGGGCGCGGCCCCCGAACACCCGTTTGGCGACTTTGCCCATGCAGGTTGCCTGTCTCTGGAACTCCATGACGGGGAAACGCGGCTGGTGACATCCTGCGGCGGCAGCATGGATATCTCGCCGCGCTGGCAGGACTTGATGCGCGTCACGGCGGCGCACTCGACCCTCTCGCTCGCCGATCTGGATATTGGCCGATGGGAGACCAATGAGGAGACGCGGCTTCGTTATCCCGCCGGCCCGAACGGCGTCGCCGCCAAGCGGCTTGAGGAGGAAAGCCGCGATGTCTGGCTCGACGTCCAGCATGGCGGATGGCGTGACCGGTTTGGCCTCGTCCACAAGCGCCGGCTGTTCCTGTCATCGGATGGCGCACGCCTCACCGGCCAGGACTCGCTCGTGCGGCCGCTGTCGCAGGGCGCGGCGACCGGGTCTGAACTGATCCCGTTCACACTGCGCTTTCACCTCCATCCCGATCTGCGGGTCGAAGCGACCGACAACAGCATCAGGCTCATCCCGCACACCGGTCGGATCTGGCGGTTCGGGTGCAATTTGACGACGTTCAAGCTGGAGCCGTCCCGCTATACCGGAGGCGGCCGGGTCAAGCGGTCGCAGCATATCGTTCTGACCGGGCATGCCGAGCCGGGCGGAGACGGGACCAGCCCCCCCAACTTCATCAAATGGGCGTTCGTGCGGGAGCGTGCGCTTTGATTTCTCCGGAAGATCGTGCGAAAAAAGGCAAGCAGGCCACGCTTGGTTTCGACGTGGCGAGCGCGTTTGTCGCCATGGTCATCGCCGTGGTCGTCTCGCAGCAGCTGGACGCAGGCGGCCCGTTCGGATGGACGCAGGCGCGCGCGCTCGCGCTGATGTCTTTCCTGTTTGCGGCCGCCGCGATGCTCTCCTTTGTGGTGACACGCGTGCATTTGCAGGTCTGGCGTCACATGGGCTGGACCGACGCGGTCAGGGTCGGACAGGCGGCATTGCTGGCGGTGCTGATCACCTCGCTGGCCGTTCTCCTGATCGACTTCATGCTTCCCCTGCCGAGAATGGCCGTCTTGCTCGCCCTGCCGATCTGGCTGGCGGCGCTTTTCATCGGCAGGATGCTGGCGCTGGCCCGCTCGACGGAGCGGCCATTGCAGCTCTTTCGGAAGATGGATCAGGATGCGCCACGCGTGCTGCTGGTTGGCGCGTCCGGCGATGTGGTGGCGGCGCTGCGCGGCTCGGCCCGCGAACGCCAGATCAATGTGCTCGGTATTCTCACGACTGACGCACCGGAGAAGGGCCGCTCCATGCAGGGGGTGAGCCTTTATGGCGGCGTCGAGGCGCTCGGTGACACGATCGACCTGATGGCTGTCCGCTATGGCAGCGCGCCCTGGGTTGCCATTGTCGGTGAGATTGGAAACCTGAACCTCACACGCGCCATTGTCGCTCAGGTGGCCGAGCGCGGCTCCAAGCTGATGGTTCTGGACGGCGCCTCCAAGCAGCGCGGCCTGCGCAAGCTGCGCACCGGAGACCTGCTCGGGCGCACCGAGCGGAAACTGGACTCCGCGCCGCTGCGCGAGATGATCGAGGGGCAAAGGATTCTTGTTACCGGGGCTGGCGGCTCGATCGGGGCAGCGCTGGTGCAGATCTGCGCCAAATTCGCCCCCGCTCATATCGCCCTTTACGATGCCTCGGAGTTCAACCTTTATACCATCGACACGCGCTTTGCCGACCGTCATCCCACCGTGCCGCGCCGGGCGATGATCGGCGATGTCCGCGATCCGGTCCGGCTGTCGCAGGCCATCGCGCAGGCGAGGCCAGACCTCGTCCTCCACGCGGCCGCGCTCAAACACGTCCCCATCGTCGAAGACAATCCTTGCGAAGCGGTCCTGACCAATGTGCACGGTGCGCTGGCCGTGGCCGAAGCGGCGGCGCGCGCCGGCGCCAAGCGCTTTGTCTTCATTTCCTCCGACAAGGCCGCCAGCCCGACAAATGCGATGGGAGCGACCAAACGCCTTGCAGAGGGCGTGCTGTCGGCCTTCGCCGCCAAATGCCCGGCCATGACCGTGTCGATGGTTCGGTTCGGCAATGTGCTCGGCTCCTCCGGTTCGGTCGTGCCCCGTTTCGAGGCCCAGATCGCCGAGGGCGGTCCGGTCACCGTGACCCATCCTGACGCGACGCGCTATTTCATGACGGTCGAGGAGGCCGCAAGGCTCGTCCTCACGACGGCGGCGCACGCAAAGGGCGGCGGCGAGGCTCAGTTGTTCATGCTCGACATGGGTGAACCCGTTCGCGTGCTGGATCTTGCCGAGACCATGATCCGCATGAGTGGCCAGCTTCCCTATCGCGACGTCGACATCGTCTTCACCGATCTGCGCGCGGGCGAACGGCTGCACGAGGCGCTCGTAAACGATGACGAGGAGATGCAACCCTCCGGGCTGGAAGGCGTGAACCGCGTCCTGTCGCAGGGTGCCCCGCCGATCGACGAAACCGCGCTTGCCCGGCTGCTCGATTCGGCGCGCCACCGCGACGAGAATGCGACCCGGTGGTGGCTGTCGACGCTGGTCGGGGACTATCATCCGCCGGCGGAGGAACAGCCCGGCGCGGCAAAGGATGTCGGCACGGCTTGACGCCCCGGCACGCCATGCTATCCGCCCGGGCATCCTCCAAACCGCGTTGCGCCCAATTGAAAGCCCTTCCATGGACACTCCGGTCACCATTCGCCGCGCCCTCATTTCCGTGTCCGACAAGACCGGCCTGACCGAGCGGGCGCGCGCGCTGGCGGCGGCAGGCGTTGAACTGGTCTCCACCGGGGGCACGTCGAAAGCCTTGAAGGCGGCGGGCCTGAACGTCGTTGACGTGGCAGACCTGACCGGCTTTCCGGAGATGATGGACGGGCGGGTCAAGACGCTCCACCCGGCCGTGCATGGCGGCCTCCTCTACCGGCGTGACCTTGAGAGCCACATCAAGGATGCGCGCGATCATGGCATCGCCCCGATCGACCTTGTCTGGATCAATCTCTACCCGTTCGAGGCGACCGTCGCCTCCGGTGCCGGATTTGATGACTGCATCGAGAATATCGACATTGGCGGCCCGGCCATGCTGCGCGCTGCCGCCAAGAATGCCGACTTCGTGGCGGTGTGCACCGATGGCGGGGATGTCGATGCGGTGCTGGCCGACATGCACGGCGCAGGCGAGGGCGGGGCGAGCGCGAAG
>JBGSUF010000140.1:0-9907 GCA_041736285.1 Hyphomonadaceae bacterium
ACGCGCGACGCGGCCTGTCCCGCCTGCGCAGTGCGCAGTTCATTTTCGTCGAAGTCGTTGAGGTCCAGGCTATCGGCCAGCCGCGCGAGGGCCGCACCGTCATCTAGGCTGACGTCGCGTCGCAAAGCGGCGGCCCCGACAGCGCGGTAGAGAAGGCCGGTGTCGAGATGGGACAGGCCATACCAACCCGCCAGCCGGCGCGCCAGCGTGCCCTTGCCCGAGGCGACCGTTCCATCCATCGCGATGATCACGAGCGCGCCTCGCTGATGTCTGCGCCGAGCGCGGCCATGTGGGCGAGGAAGTCCGGATAGCTGGTCGCGATCATCGAGACATCATCGACGCTGACGGGCGCCTTGGCGGCGGTGCCCATGATGAGGGCGCTCATGGCGATGCGGTGATCGTGCCGTGTCTCCACGAGGCCGCCGCCGGGCGGCGGACCGCCGCAGCCCTGCACGGTGAAGCCGCTCGCGGTTTCCTCCACCTCGACGCCGTTGACGCGCAGCATGGCAACGATGGCGCCGATGCGGTCGCTTTCCTTCACGCGCAGCTCATCTGCGCCGGTGACGACGGTTTCACCCTCGGCAAAGGCGGCCATGACGGCGAGGATGGGGAATTCGTCGATCATGCTGGCGACCAGTGTTTCAGGGACGCGAACGCCCCGGAGGTCGGCGGTGTCGAAGCTCATGTCGATGAGGCGTTCGCCCGCCGCCTCGCCCTGCTCCTCGGCACCGACGCTGGCACCCATCAGCGCGGCGACCTGATAGAAGCCGTCGCGCGTCTCGTTGGAGAGCACGCCTTCGACGAGGACTTCACCCTTTGGACTGATCATGGCGGCGGCGGCGAGGAAGGCGGCGGAGGACGGGTCGCCCGGAACGGCGGTGTTGACCGCGTAAAGGCGCTGGCCGCCCTCGATCTCGACAATCTGTCCGCCGCCGGGGATCGGGGCCTGGCGCAGATCGGCCCCGAAGCCGCGCAGCATCTTCTCGGTATGGTCGCGGGTCTTGCGGGCCTCGGTGACGCGGGTGGTGCCGTGCGCATTCAGACCGGCCAGCAGGATGGCAGACTTGACCTGCGCCGAGGCGACCTTTGGTGCATAGTCTATGCCATGCACGCCCTCGCCGCACCGCAGCGTGAACGGCAGAAAGCCGTCCGGTCCGGCATCATCGCGCAGGCCCATAAGGCGCAGCGGCTCCAGCACCCGGTTCATCGGACGGCGGCGCAGGCTGGCATCGCCGTCAAACTCGGCCAGGACGGCGTAGGGTGTCACGACGCCCATGATCAGACGCGAACCTGTGCCCGAATTGCCAAAGTCGAGCCGGCCGGCATTTGTCAGGCCGCGCGCACCGACGCCCTCGACGCGCCAGCGTCCCGGACCGGCTTGCCTGACATCCGCGCCGAGCGATTGCATGGCCGCGCCGGTGCGCAGGACGTCATCACCTTCGAGCAGGCCGGTGAACTCGGAAACACCCTCGGCAATGGCGGACAGGATGAGCGCGCGGTGCGAGCAGGACTTGTCGCCGGGCGCACGAATGATGCCCCTCAGACGGCTGACCGGGTGCGAGGTGTGGACCAAAGTGGTCATTCCTTCTTGCATGGCGCGGGAATTCAGACAAAAGCGCTTTGACAGGGCATGGCGTTCATGGCAAGCGCCAAACCCGATTTGATCCTTTGAGAATAAGGGAGCCCGCCCTCGTGACACAGTCTGATCTCGGCGAGAAGCAACTCTGCCCCAATTGCGGGGCAAAGTTCTATGATCTCAACAAGCGCCCGGCGACATGTCCGAAGTGCAAGACATCGTTCGATCCCAATGAGGATGCCGTCAAGACCGCCCGCGCCAAGGCGAAGGCGGCTGCCAAGAGCTATGCTGCGGCCGACGATGACGATGATGATGACGAAGAGGACGAGGACGAGGCCCGCTCGGTCAAGAAGAAGAAGAAGAAAGGTCGCGTGAAGGCGGTGTCTGCATCCGACGACGATGACGCCGACGATGATGAAGACGACATCGAGGCCGATGACGACGACGAGGATGAAGACGAGGACGATCTCGGCGCGCCGGAACTCGACGCCGAGGATCCCACCGTCGTTGCGGATGTCGACGAGGAAGACGCCGAAGGGACCGGCGCGAAGGTTCCCGCCGGCTTCACAGAGGAAGGCGTCGATGATGATGACACCATCGTGCTGGACGACGAGGAAGAGGACTTCGCCATCGATGATGACGACGATGATTTCGACATCGACGTGGACATTGACGAAGGCCTCGGCGAGCCGGACGCTGAGGATGAGGAGAAATAGCGCTTGATTCCGGACGCGTGAGGAATTATCCCACGCCTTCCGCAATCGGGCGGCCCTTTACCGGGCCAGGATGCGGCGAGAGACCCTGTGGGGCCATAGCTCAGTTGGGAGAGCGCTTGAATGGCATTCAAGAGGTCGGCGGTTCGATTCCGCCTGGCTCCACCATTTCTCGACGACGTGCCGATGACATGAAAAACGCCGCTCCCTCAGGGGGGCGGCGTTTTCGTTTGCCAGAGGCCGAGTGTGATGTGGGGCCGGCTGCGCTAAAGCAGCCGTCTTTCAAACGGAATCATACGGCTGCTTTAAGTTTTTGTTTTAACGCGCTTTTCGGGCGGCGAACCGATCACACTTCGCCTGAAAGCGCTTTATCTGCGCATTGTGAAGCTGACGCCGGCGAAATCCTCTGTTTCGCTGGCCGAGGCCGTCGAGCGGTCGCGGTATTCGATCTGGCGGTGGATGTAGGACAAGGACAACTCCCCGCCATATGTGCGCATTGAAACACCGGCCTGTATGTCGCCGACAGTGATCTGGTCGCGCAGGCGCACGCCGCTGCTCAGCGATAGTCCTTTGTCACCGACATCCCAGCACAGCGCCTCTCCATCAGCGCCGGCAAAGACATACCATGTGCGCGAGGAATTGCCCTCGCCGCGCTCGTCAATATTTTCGCCGAAGCGGACTTCAGCGCCGATGCGCCGCGAGGTGAAGCCGCCCTGTTCGCGGAGCGTAGCGCGCGGGGCAAAGCCGACGTCCACGGGCAGGCCCGACACCGACGGCCCCGCGCTGAACGCGATCTCGCCGCTGATGTCCTGCCGGACCTCGAAGTCCGGACTGATGCGTGCGGCGGCAATCGCTCCGCTGAAGCTTTGAAGGGCGAGGCTGGAGGACACGGCGGCGCCGTCGAAGGAGACGGTCTGGCGGGTCGGGTTGGCGCCGAATGTCATCGACCTGCCGGGAGTGGCGGCGGCGTCGCCCGGTTCGACGGGGCCCATCACGGCGACCGGCAGGCCGCCCTGAACGCTGACTTGTCTCTGCGCGCCGGGGCGGGTGGCGACCTGGCTGACAATGGTGAAGCCAAGGTCCTGACCGGACGCCGATGGTGCCTGTCCGGCGGCCAGCAGCATGCTGCGACTGGCCCCGACGGCCGGCTCGGTCGAAACGGAGTAGTCTGAATGGACGCAGCCCTGACAGAGCAGCGTCATGAAACTTGTAGTGACGAATGCTAACACGGTGTTGCGTCCTCTCATCACGTCTCCTCCTGATTGTGTTAAGGAGACGCGAGAATTATCAAGATAGCACTAATGAAAATCGCATGCGACTTAAGAATTCAGGCAAAAATGCGGCTTTCAGTTTACCAACGGTCAAGGAAGACCATGGTTCCCCGCAGCAAAACGTGCTGCAACCGCGAAGAGGAACGCCCTACCAGCTTTGCACGATCTGGCAGGGGTGGTCACCGGGATAGTTACCGAACGCATCCGTGAGGTAGAAGCTCTTATTGCCGGTGACGGTCACTTGAAGGACGGTCTCGCGGTTCAGCACGTTGGCATCGTAGAAGCGCAGGAACCGGTTCTCGCCGCTGACCGGCAAATTGCCCTGCGCCGAACGGAAGGCCCCGTTCCAGTAGATGGTGGTCGAGCCATCGCCGATCACGCCGGTGATGTCCGGATTGACGCCGGGGCCGTAGGCGACGCCGGCGCCGCCGATCGCCTCGAAGGTGAGGTCGAGCTGGACTTGCTGGCCCATGATGTTGCATTGGGCCGACAGGCCGCCCGTTCGCCCCTGTGCGACGGCGGGGCCGGAGAGCGCCGCGCCGGCGATGATTGCGGTGACGAGCGTGGTGATGAGGGCGTTGTGTCGCAGCATGTCATGTCCCCTGAAATGGCTGTTTCACATGGCGGGGAGGATGAACGCGGTCGACTGAAGCGAAGATGAACGCAGCTTTGAGGGGCCGGACATGCAATTGCGCAAGGAATATCGCAGCACGCCGGTGCGCACGCCGGTCAGCCCGATGGTGCACCGCGCGCCGCCGGGCGTGTTCTGGTGGCAGGCGAGCGTGTTTGATCCGCCCTTCCCGCCGCGCGAGCCGGGGAAGGGGTATCCGGTCTGGACGCTGAGCCATCGCGGACGCGAGCTGGTTTTCGCCAGCCCTCATGAAATCATCCATGTGGCTGAAATTCTGGGCCAGCGCGTGCTGCCGCGACCCTGGCAACTGGTGGGTGGGGGCGCTGAAAACGGGAGGTTCAATCGCCACTGGCTCTCCCGCCTGCACAAGAGCTGGACGCCCTGGCCTGTGCGGCAGGCGGCGGCGCTTGTGCTGGCGGGCAGTTTGCGCAGCTAAGCCCGGCCGCCTGCCGTGGGCGCGGGTGCGGCACTGATTCAAATCGCGTACGGGCGCGCGCGGATATGCTAGGAATCACCGATGTGGAGCCCCTTCCGGGCGCCCGTATGGAGGGCGTCTGGCCTTCCCCGAAGGATCACCGACATGGCAAAGGGCGACAACAAGAAATCCAAGGAAGTGCGCAAGCCGAAGGCCTCGCACAATGTGAAGACCAAGAACAACGCCTCACAGCCCTCCCTCAAGCCCGGCAAGGTCGGCGGGCTGGAGCATCTCGGCAACAAGAAGACCTGAGCGGGGGGCGCAAGGGGGCGAGCGGCGGCGGCGCTCGCCTCCCTTGCGGTTGGTCCCGGTCAGGCGCGCCTGACCAGTCGCAGAAGCAAGAGCACGACCACCGCGCCAAGCGTGGCGTGGAGGATGGAGCCAACAATGCCCGGCATGATGGAAAAGCCGAGGCCCGGGAATAACAGCCCCGCAATGGCCGCGCCGACAATGCCGACAATGATGTTGCCGACAAGGCCGAAGCCATAGCCCTTGACGATCAGCCCGGCGAGCCAGCCCGCAAGGCCGCCGACGATGAGAATGATGAGAAGCCCCTGGAGTGTCATGATCTCTATCCCTTGCGCGCGTTTGGCCCGCACGCGTCCCGCGTGTGCGCAGCGCACCCGCATGCAAGCAACGACCGGAGCGCTCATGCGGTTCCGCTCGGCGGCGGAGAGGGGGAAGAGAGGGGGAAGAGACCGACCGGTGGCCAAACCGACAGCGCAGGGCGCATTGAGCGACCGGCGAAATACGCCGTGGGGCGCGGAGCGACGAGCGCTGCTCAATAATGCGGTGGAGGTCTGTTCACGGGCGTCGCTTCGCCGGCTGACAATTCGCTGTCGGCGACACGCTCGCTGAGGCGCGCGACCTGACGCTCCAGCCGGTCGATCAGCTTCCATTGCGCCGTGACGGCGGCGTTCAGATCCTCAATGGTCTGGTCTTGGTGCGCAATGCGGATTTCGAGTTCGTCGAGGCGGGCGGCGTCGTTTGAAGCGCTGTCTGTCATGGCGGTGGAATTAGCGTTGGTGGCGGGGGGAGGCAATGGGGGTGTGGGCGAAGGAGAAATTCAGTGGGGGGGTGTCGTAGGGTGGGCTTTGGCCCACCGTTAAACCATTTGGGCGGTGAAGCGTGTCACGCCGCCTTGGTGGTGCGTAGATATTCGATTGTTCTCTTACTTCTCGGAAGTGTGGATCATTCGTGAGAAGTGATGTTGGGCGGGCATTTGCCCGCCAATTTTATGATCACAGCGGGCCATAAATCGTTTCAGGCTTCTCGCCGACTTCTACGCAAGCCTATGATTATGCGGCCTTATAACGACCTGAACGGAATTTTGAATTATCCGACTGCGCCTGACGCGCGGCCTCTTTCAACGCTGCTTCGATCTGCTCACGAAGATCTTTTTCAACGGGTTTTGTTTGTTTCGAAGAGCTCATATTCATCCTCACGCCACCTGTAATGATACCATAAATCGACCGCAGAGCGATAGGTGTCTTCGAATTGGCGCAAACCACGATGGTATCGCCGTCTGATATCGGCCTCCGGAATGTTGTGGCCGCCATTGGCCACACGGTGGGCGACGCGGGATATCGCAAAGGCCTCAGACGGAACTTCCAGAAAAATCAATGTGATGTAGTATCCGGCCTCACGCCAACCGGAAAAGCGGCGCGCATATTGCGCCGATGAAATGGTCGTTTCGATGGCGAAATCTGAACGCATGGCGACGGCGACATCAAGGCGATTGAGCAATTCCCTTCCCGCTTGCAATGGCGACAATTGGACGTCGCTTTCGCGCTGGATTTCATCCGCATTCAGGAAAACGGCATCAGGAAACGCCGTTGGAATGAATGTGCGGGCAAATGTTGTCTTGCCCGCACCGTTACATCCGGCAATCAGAATTGCCTCGGGCATGCTTCAGTCGATCGGCTCTCGCTTGCGCCCATCCTCGGACAGATAAATCTCCCCGCCCTTCTCCATGAACTCCTTCGACTTCTCCGCCATTCCCGCCCGGGCTTCGTCCGCGCGCCTTTCAAGGTCGGCGCGTTCGTTTTCGGTCATCCCCGCCGCGTATTCGCGGACTTCGGCGGTGATCTTCATGGAGCAGAATTTCGGGCCGCACATGGAGCAGAAGTGGGCGACCTTGTGGGCGTCCTTGGGCAGGGTCTGGTCGTGGAAATCGCGGGCAGTTTCGGGGTCGAGGGCGAGGTTGAACTGATCCTCCCAGCGAAACTCGAACCGGGCGCGCGAGAGGGCATCATCGCGCAGCTGCGCGGCGGGGTGGCCCTTGGCGAGGTCGGCGGCGTGGGCGGCGATCTTGTAGGTGATCACGCCGACCTTCACGTCATTGCGGTCGGGCAGGCCGAGATGCTCCTTCGGTGTGACGTAGCAGAGCATGGCGCAGCCATACCAGCCGATCATCGCCGCGCCGATGCCGCTGGTGATGTGGTCATAGCCGGGGGCGATGTCGGTGGTGAGCGGCCCGAGCGTGTAGAACGGAGCCTCGCCGCAGGTCTCAAGCTGCTTGGTCATGTTGACGCGGATTTTGTGCATGGGCACGTGGCCCGGCCCCTCGACCATGACCTGACAGCCGCGCGCGTGGGCGATCTTTGTCAGCTCACCGAGGGTTTCGAGCTCGGCAAACTGGGCGGCGTCATTGGCGTCGGCAATGGCACCGGGGCGCAGGCCATCACCGAGGGAGAAGGAGACATCGTAGGCGCGCATGATGTCGCAGATCTCGTCGAAACGGGTGTAGAGGAAGCTCTCCTTGTGGTGGGCGAGCATCCATTTCGCCATGATCGAGCCGCCGCGTGACACGATGCCGGTGACGCGGTTTGCCGTGAGGTGGATGTAGGCGAGGCGCACGCCGGCATGGATGGTGAAATAGTCCACCCCCTGTTCGGCCTGCTCGATCAGCGTGTCGCGGTAAACCTCCCAGGTGAGATCCTCGGCGACGCCGTTCACCTTTTCCAGCGCCTGATAGATCGGCACGGTGCCGATCGGCACGGGGCTGTTGCGGATGATCCACTCGCGCGTGTTGTGGATGTTGCGGCCGGTGGAGAGATCCATGACGTTGTCAGCGCCCCAGCGGGTCGCCCACACCATTTTCTCGACTTCCTCCTCCACCGATGATGTGACGGCGGAATTGCCGATATTGGCATTGATCTTGACGAGGAAATTGCGGCCGATGATCTGCGGCTCAAGCTCGGCATGATTGATGTTGGCCGGAATGATGGCGCGGCCACGGGCGATCTCGTCGCGGACAAATTCCGGCGTGATGAATTCGGGGATGGACGCGCCAAAGCTCTCGCCGTCGGCGATCGTGGCTGCGGCGTCGGGGACGGCAAACCGGCGGCCAAGATTCTCGCGCTCGGCGACGTAGATCATCTCCCTGGTGATGATGCCGGCGCGGGCGAATTCATACTGGGTGGTTGGCTGGCCGGTCAGGCCACGCAGCGGGCGATGGCGGATGGGAAACTCGCGGGCGAGGTATTTACCCGTCGCGCCGCCATTGTCCTCGGGGCGGACGTCCCGGCCGTCATACGCCTCGACGCCGCCGCGCGCGATGATCCATTCGGTGCGCAGGCGGGGCAGACCCTTTTCGACATCAACCGTGTGGGCGGGGTCGGAATAGGGTCCGGACGTGTCATAGACGGCGACGGCAGGCTCGTTCGCGCTGGGATGCAGGTCGATCTGGCGATGCGGCACGGCGAGGCTCGGGTCGGCTTCCGGGTGGGTGTAGACCTTGCGGCTGGCAGGCAGCGCGCCGGTGGTCAGCGACTGCAGGGCGAAGGCTTGCGGGGATACGGATTTGTTCATGACGGGGCCTTTTCTTGAAGGGAGTGTCAGGGGAGAGTGGAAAACCCAGCACCGGAAAAACGGGGAGCGGAGATGAGGGGCGGGGAGGTCAGGCGAGGGTGCTTAACAGCCCGCCTGCGAGAAGGTAGAGGCCGACGCCGAGGGCTGCGAAGTTCGACAGACGATATTGCGTGACGGTGGATGCCTTGCGCAGCGGCAACAGGTCTGGCGCGGCGAGGAGGGCGGCGCCCTCCACCATCCACCAGAGGCCGGTCAGCGTGATCATGGCCTCCAGCGGCGTCTGCGTGTTGGCGTCGTGCAGCAGGAGAAGGCCGCCGCCGAGCACGAAGGTGACGACGCCGGTAATGTGGGCGATGGAGGCGGACGCGGCGATCTCCCGCAGGAGCGCCTCCGCACGGGCGCGCTTTCGCACGACGCCGAGGGCTGAAAACAGCAGCAATGTGCCAGAGAGCAGGGCGAGCCTGCCGGTCAGCGGATCGCGCGTTTCAAAGAGGAAATCCAGCATTGCTCCGTCCCTCCGCCGGTGAGGGGAGAGCGCACCATGCGCGGCCCCGCCGGATCAGGTTCAAAGGGTGCTGGTGAGCCATACACCATCTCAGCGGCTGCGACCGCGCCCCTCGGAGCGTTCAGCATAAGCGTGTGTGAGCCGGTTGGGAAGTGGGGAGTGGGGAGCGGGGAGTGAGTTGACCGAGGCTGTACCGGAGACGCATTGGCCCAGCTTGCGAAATGTTATTAACCTCGGCGCATTCATTGCTTGGACTCAAAATTGTATTCTTGCGTTGTTTCACAACTGCGTCGGAAAATAATTTATCGTCGTTTTTTGGTAGTCATCATCCCACTCCTGTTAGTCCTGTAGCTTCAGTAATCGCCTTAGCCGTGACCTCAAGCTGAGCCGCATAGCGTGGCCTCGTCGCCTCCAGCACAGCCTCCGGGGCGACGCTTGGGTGGCCGCTGTTGAAGGGGGGCTGTGGGTTGTATTCGAAGCCGAGTTGGAAGGCGCGGGCTGTGTCGTCGCCGTGGAGGGCGGCGATGAGGGTGAGGGCGAAGTCTATGCCTGCGGTCACACCGCCGCCTGTGAACGTGTTGCCATCGCGGACAACGCGGCCTTCGGTATAGGTGGCTCCGCACAGGGCGAGCAGGTCGGTATAGGCCCAATGGGTGGTGGCGTTTTTGCCTTTGAGGAGACCCGCCGCGCCGGGCAGCAGCGCGCCGGTGCAGACGGAGGTGACATAGTCGGCTTTCGCGCCTTGATCGCGGACGAAACCGAGGGTTTCGCTGTCTGAAATGGCGGCGGCGGTGCCGAAGCCGCCGGGGACGCAGATGAGGTCAAGCTGCGGGGCCTCGTCAAAGCTGTGGGTGGGCAGGACGGTGAGGGGACCGTCGGTTTTGAGCGGGCCTTTGTCCTTGGCGATGATGAGTGTTTCCGTT
>JBGSUF010000147.1:0-5776 GCA_041736285.1 Hyphomonadaceae bacterium
CCTTCAGGATCACGAACCCCGCCGCCGGCGCGCGGCCAAGGGCCGGGCCTTCCACCAGCGCGCGCAGCTGTGACTGCCCGCTTTGCCCCCGGCTGTGCTCAGGACTCACGCAGGCTGTCGCGAGCCCTGCCGGGATCAGTCCAAGCGCGCGGCGCCGCGTCAGTTTCATCGGCGAACTCCCTCAGAGCGCCGGCGCATCCGGCTGCTGCTCAGGCGCCGCCGCATGAAACGCCGGTAGCGCCGCTGCCAGCGCATCGACCTCGACCAGCGCCGGAAATACGCCGAGGTCGGTGTTGAATCGCCGCGCATTCCACACCTGCGGCACAAGGCAGATCTCCGCCAGCGTCGGCGTATCTCCGAAAATGAAATCGGTCGTCCGCGCCGCCGCAATGGGCTCCAGCGCCGCAAACCCGGTGACGATCCAGTTCCTGTACCAGTGTCCGATCGCCTCATCGTCCGCCACAAAATCGCGTCGCAAGGCCCCGAGGACCGACAGATTGTTCAGCGGGTGAATGTCGCACGCGATGGTGTCAGCGAAGCTGCGGCAGGCCAGCCGCGCTGTCGCCCCCTCGGGCAGGAGGCGCGGCCCGGCCATCGTTTCCTCGATCCACTCGATGATGGCCATGGACTGGCCGAACACGCCCTGCCCGGTGTCGAGCGCGGGCACGCGCATCTGGCGGTTCAGCGCGCGATACGCATCGCCCGTCTGCTCGTCCCGGCCGGGCGCAATGTTCACCGCAGCGCTCTCATAAGCCGCACCCTTGAGGTTCAGCGCAATGCGCACCCGAAACGCCGCCGAGGAGCGCCAGTAGGAATAAAGGATGAGGCTCATGACCTCACCATGCCGGGGCATGCGACCGAAAGCAACCGGGACGCAGACGCCTGCGCCCCGAAATTGGCGAGCCGCTAAGACCGCGACAGAAAAAAGCCTTTTTCGACAACCCAATAGCGCATACCGAGATAAGGATCGCGGACGCTGACCTGGCTCCCCTTGGCACCGGCGTCGAATTTGACGTCGAGATCACCCTCGCCCTTCCCGTCTTCCTCGGGCACGACTTTCACAGCGGCGTTCGCTGCGTGCAACTCGGCCGGCGGATTGAGCATCCGAAGTATAATTTTGCTGCGAAGCGAGATCAGACCGATTTCACGACCTGATCGATCGCACCGAAGATTGACCGCCCCTCGCCATCGAGCATTTCGATACGGATCGTGTCGCCCGCGCGCATGAATTCGGTCGTCGGCGCGCCGTGTTCGATGGTTTCGATCATCCGGATTTCCGCGATGCAGGAATAGCCGACACCGCCCGCGGCGACCGGCCGGCCCGGACCGCCCTCCAGCTTGTTCGATACCGTTCCCGACCCGATAATCGTCCCGGCGCACAGTGGCCGCGTGCGCGCCGCGTGCGCGATCAGCTGGCCGAAATCGAACGTCATGTCCGTGCCCGCTTCCGGCTTGCCGAACACCTTGCCATTATAGGTCGAGATCAGCGGACGGTGCAGCTTGCCATCCCGCCACGCCGCCCCGAGCGCGTTCGGCGTCACCGCCACCGGCGCAAATGCGCTCGACGGCTTGGACTGGAAAAAGCCGAAGCCCTTGCCAAGCTCGCCGGGGATAAGCCCGCGCAGCGACACATCGTTGACGATCATCACCAGCCGGACATGCGCCAGCGCCGCTTCGGCATCCACCCCCATCGGAACATCGCCCGTCACGACCGCAACCTCGGCCTCAAAGTCCAGTCCCCACGCCACATCCCCCAGCGGCACCGGGTCATGCGGCGCAAGAAAGCTGTCCGAGCCGCCCTGATACATCAGCGGATCAGTCCAGAAACTGGACGGCATCTCGGCCCCGCGCGCCTTGCGGACCAGCTCGACATGGTTGACGTAAGCCGAGCCATCCGCCCACTGATAGGCGCGCGGCAGCGGCGAATGGCAGGCGGACGGATCGAATGCGACCCCCTCGCCGTCATTGACCCGGCGGCTCAGCCCCTCCAGCGCAGGCCGGGCCGCGTCCCATTCGTCCAGCGCGCTCTGAAGTGTCGGCCATTGCGGGCCGGCCTCCATCATTCGTGCAAGATCGGCGGAGACCACGACCAGCCGCCCGTCACGCCCGCCCGACCTCAAGCTCGCCAGCTTCATATCCGTTTCTCCATCCTGCTGCCGGGGCCGGCGAAATGCGGCAACGGCGAAATTGATTTCAAATGCAACTATCTCTATCATCTGACATGAAACGGTTGTCCATTCCAAGCACCAAGCCAACGGAAACCACCATGTCCGATGCCGCGAACCCAGGCGACTTCCCCGATCCCCGCACCCTCGGTGCAAAGCCCGACTTCACCATCGACCAGGGCTGGAAGGGCTACACCGCCGAGGAACACGCCGTCTGGGATCTGCTCTACGAGCGCCAGATGGCCATTCTGCCGGGCCGGGCCGCACCGGAATTCCTGCGCGGACTTGAAGCGCTCGACCTGCATCGCGGCGGCATCCCGGACTTCGAGGTCATTTCCGACGAGCTTGAAAAGCTGACGGGCTGGCGCATCGTGGCGGTGCCCTGCCTCGTGCCGGACCACATCTTCTTCGAACACCTTGCCAACCGGCGCTTCCCGGCCGGCAATTTCATACGCGCCCGCGACCAGCTCGACTACATTCAGGAGCCGGATGTCTTCCACGACGTGTTCGGCCACGTCCCGATGCTGACGGACCCGGTCTTTGCCGACTACATGCAAGCTTATGGCAAGGGTGGCCTGCGCGCGCTCGGTTTCAACGCCCTGAAGAATCTCGCCGCGCTGTACTGGTACACCGTCGAGTTCGGCCTGATCGACACACCCGACGGCCTCCGCATCTATGGTGCCGGCATCGTCTCATCCAAGTCCGAGAGCATCTTCGCCCTTGAAAGCCCGTCGCCCAACCGTATCGGGTTCGCGCTTGAGCGTGTGATGGACACCGGCTACCGGATTGACGACTTTCAGGAGAGCTATTTCGTGATCGAGAGCTATGAACAGCTCTTCCGTGCCACGGTCGATACCGATTTCGCGCCGATTTACGCTCGCCTCAACGGCCGTTTCCGTCACACCCCCGCCGACATCCTGTCCAGCGACACTGTGATGACCCGCGGCACGAGGGACTATGCCAGCGCGGGTGGCCGCTTCGCCAAGGTCGGCTGAACCCCCTTTTTCCAACCCCCGGCACAACCGCCCCGCAGCCCCTGATTCCGGGCTGACGGACGCGTGACGCCGCGTGCGCGCCCTGCATGCCGCCCGTGAACTCTCTTTTTCAAAGTTATTTGTTGACAGTACAATGTACTTTGTTTTACAGAGTTGTTGGTCGCAAACAAAAGGGAGACCGACATGAAAATCGCTCAACACATCATCGCTGCCGCCGCATTCGCACTGACCGCGCCGGTTGCCCTCGCCGCACCGCTCTCCGTCACTGTTGATGGTGTCGAGGACCGTGGCGGAAAGCTCTATATCGGCGTCCAGACCGAGGCTGAGTTCATGAAACCGGCCGGTATCGCCGGAACCGTCCTCCCCGCGCCGACGGCCGGCACCCACACCGTGACCTTCGACATCCCGGCAGGCGATTATGCCATCTCTGTCTGGCATGATGAAAATGACGACTACGTCTTCGACCTCGACGAGAACGGCATGCCCGCAGACGGCTGGTCGATGGTCAATGGCGAGGCCCTGACCGGCGTTCCGACTTTCGAAGTGGTCAAGGTCACGCTCACCGAGGACGGCACCAGCGCGGCCGCCGCGATGATCTATCCCCGCTAGATCGCCAGGTGGCGCGCGGCAAACTGATCGAATGCCGCGTTCAGTGTCTCGAAACTGTGATGGACTTCATGCGCGCCTGCCGCATGGAGTTCATCCGCTTTGCCAAAGCCCCATGCCACGCCGTAGGCCGTAATTCCGGCGGAGCGGCCCATCGCAATATCATGCACGGCGTCGCCGATGATCACAGAGCGCGCCGCATCCGCCCCGACCGCCCGCATCGCTTCCATCACCATGAACGGGTGCGGCTTGCCGGGGCCATCATCAGCGCACCAGACGGTGTCGAAATAGTCCCGCAGCGGATGCATTTCGAACAGCGCCTCGACCCCGCGCCGGGCCTTGCCTGTCGCCACCGCCAGCAACCAGCCCTCATTCGCCAGCCGTTCCAGCGTCTCCACCGCGCCCGCATAGAGCGGCTCGACATAGTCCGGCTCTGTCCGCCGTTGCACGAACGCCGCCTTGTAGGCCTCAACCAGCCGCTCCAGCCGATCCGGCGCAATGTCCGCCGGTGCCAGTTGCCGGCAGACCTCGTGCAGTGACAGGCCGACAAGTCGGCGCGTCGCATCATAGGGCGGCGGCGGCAGGTCACAGGCCGCAAAGGCCCGCTCCATCGCCGTCTGGATGACCTCCCGGCTGTCGACCACCGTGCCGTCCATGTCCCAGATGGCAAGGCGCTGCGTCATGCGAAAGGTGCCAGCGGATCCTTGCCCGCTTCGGTTTCGAGGAAGCCGAGCGCCGCGAACGTCTCCTGCATCTGCTCGGGCAGCGGGGCGATGATGGTGAGCGGCTTTGCGTTCGGCCGGGGGATGAGTATGGCTCGCGCGTGCAGGTGCAGCCCCCGGGCCAGACCGTGCGGAATCTCCCGCACCGGCGGATATTTGGTGTCACCGAGGATGGCCGTGCCAAGCTCCTCCATGTGAAAGCGCAACTGGTGGGTGCGTCCGGTCTGCGGCTTCAGCGCCACCCAGGCCGCCCGCTGGCCGGCCTGCGAGACGACGGCATAATCGGTCACCGAATGCACCGCGCCCTTTTCGCCATGGCCGGAGCGGCGCATCCGTTCCTTGTCGTCACCGTCCATGTCCTTGATCATCCAGCAGCGTATCTGCCCGGCATTCGGCACCGGCGTTCCGACCGTCACGGCCCAGTAAACCTTGTCCATGTCGCGCCCGCGAAAAAGCTCCGCCAGCCGCGCCGCCGCCGCCGGTGTCTTGGCGACCACCAGCACGCCCGACGTGTCCCGGTCCAGCCGGTGCACCAGTTTCGGCCGGTGCGGTCCGTCCTGCAGATGTTCGAGCATCCCGTCCACATGCCGCCGCGTGCTTGTCCCGCCCTGCACCGCCAGCCCGGCCGGCTTGTTCAGGGCGATCAGTTCCTTGTCCTGATAAATCACCATGGAGCGCATGAAGTCGGCGTCCGCATCATTGCGCTGATAGGTTTTCCACGGCGCATCATCTCCGGACGTGTCCCGCTCGGGCAGCGGGGGCACGCGCACCGTCTGGCCGGAGAGGATGCGCGTGTTCGGCTTGACCCGCGCGCCATCGACCCGCACCTGACCGGTCCGGCACATCTTCTCCACCTGGCCCTGCGTCAGGCTGGAATAGTGGCGCTTCATCCAGCGGTCGACGCGCACGTCGGCCTCGTCCTCGCCAATCGTGATATGGACGACCTGACGGCCATTATTGATATTCGCGCTCATCCCAGAACTTTCTTCATCACCATAAGCCCGGCGAGCAGACCCGCCACGCCCAGCAGCACCGACAATCCGGCATAGCTGCCCGCGCGCCACCATTCGCCGCGCTGTATATATTGCCCGATCTCCAGCGAGAAGGCCGAGAATGTCGTGAACCCGCCCAGCACGCCGGTGGCCAGGAACAGCCGCGTCGCCTGTCCCCCGCCCATCGTCTCGCCCCGGAAAGCCAGCCAGCCGACCAGCATCCCCATCAGCAGGCTGCCGACAAGATTGACCGCGAACGTCGCCCACGGCCAGCCGCTCAGCCCGGCGCGCATCAC
>JBGSUF010000165.1:0-1963 GCA_041736285.1 Hyphomonadaceae bacterium
GCTGGCCGCGTTCACCGCCGCCGCGATCACCGCGATCACCGCGTTCGCCGCGCTCCTGGTCGGCGAAGGCCACGGGCGTTAGCATGCTGGTGGACAGCGCGAAGGCGGCCAGCAGGCTGGTCATTGACTTGATGATCTTCATGAACCGAGATCCTTTCCGGCCTTGGTGGAAACGTTGCGCAGGAGGTTGCGCGGGCTGCGTATCAAGGCCAATCAGCAGTATTGACGCCACAGTTTCAAAAGCCGCCTGAATTGCCCGTGAACGGCATGTTCAGTTGCGCAAGCCCGCTGGGCAGGGGAAGGGTATGGACGATTTCAACCAGCCGCTCGCGCTCGAAAACGGGCTGTCAATACCGGCATGGGAATTGTCGGAACGGTTTGTCACATCGCCGGGGCCGGGCGGACAGAACGTCAACAAGGTCTCGACCGCAGTGGAACTGCGCTGGAGTGTGGCGGCATCCTCGCTGCCAGCGGCGTCGAAGGAGCGCATCGCCCGGCGCTGGGCCTCACGGCTGACGAAGGAGGGCGAGCTTGTGCTGCAAGTCTCCACCCATCGCAGCCAGGCGCGCAACCGTGCCGAGGCGCGCGAGCGGCTGGTCTCCATGGTCGAAGCCGCGCTGAAGGTGCAGAAACGCCGCGTCGCGACCAAACCGACCCACGGCTCGGTCCGGCGGCGGCTGAAGGCGAAGGCCGTGCGCGGAGAGGTGAAAGCCGGACGCGGCAGAGTGGAGCCGGGCGAGGAATAGGACGGAAGAGAAGGGCGTGGGCGCTCTGTGATCTATGACGGCGCTCGTCGCGTGACGTCGATGGCATTGCGGCGCACTTTCAGGCCGTCGGCGAAGGTGACCTGCTTTTCGTAGGTCAGCCGGTCGGGCGCGATGGCATAGGTGAGCGTGCAAATCGCCGGCTGGTCGTCATCCTCGCATGGACCTTCGGTCACGAGGGTCAGGACGCCGCCAGCCTCGGTGCGGGCAAACACCGGATCGCCGTCAATCGTGCGGCCATCGGCAGAGATGACCAGCGGATTGTTGCCGTCGGCCTGTGGTTCTTTCGGAAAGTGAAAGAACAGGTCGGCGCCGTCGGGCGTCGGGGTCACGCGGACTTCAAGGTCCAGCCTGACATCACCAAAGGGCGGCTGATAATCGCGATAGGTCAGGGCGCCGGTCCAGTCATCGCCCGCCAGGATCGCGAAATCGGCGGGCGACGCGGAAGGCTCCCGTTCCGCTTCCGGCGGGGCGGGGCTGACGCACGCTCCAAGCAGAGCGAGGCTCATCAACGTCAACCGGGTTTTCATCAGCGTGGCTCCCTTTTGGTAAGTTACGCGGGCGGCTTCGATCCGGATCACCGGCATGCTTACTTCACGAGCCCGATTTCGCGCAGGCGCTGCATCAGGAAGTCGTGAGCGGTGATGGCGGGCTCGGCATGGTCACCGGCGCAGGATGGGAGCGGCTCGATCAGCACGTCGGGCGCGAAATGCAGGAAGAAGGGCATGGAATAGCGCGAGAAGCGCGAGCGCTCCGGCGCGGGATTGACGACGCGGTGAGTGGTGGAGGGCAGGACACCGGCCGTGAGACGGGCCAGCATGTCGCCGCAATTGATGACGAGCGCTCCGGGCGGCGGATTGACGGCGAGCCACTGGCCGGAGCGGTGCAGCACTTCAAGGCCCGCCTCCTCGGCGCCGAGCAGGAGGGTGATGACGTTGATGTCCTCATGAGCGGCGGCGCGGACGGAGCCTTCCGGCGGGGCGCTGTCCTGCGGGGGATAATGCAGCAGGCGGAGGATGGAGTTGCCCTTCGCGACACGGGGGCTGAACCAGTCCTCCGGCAGCGCCAGGTGCAGGGCGACGGCGCGCAGCAGGGTCTGGCCCATCTGGTCGAGCGCATCGAACAGGGCGCGGCTGGCGCGGTCGAAGTCCGGGATTTCGGCAACCGGCGGGGTCTCGCGCATGAAGGCGGCGTGGGGC
>JBGSUF010000171.1:0-3911 GCA_041736285.1 Hyphomonadaceae bacterium
CGCTCCGGCCGCCGACAGCACATTGTCGCAAATGGCGCAGGCCACGCTGGACGACATCCGCGCCGCCGCCGCGTCAGGCTCCCAGCGCGAGCTTGCAAGGCTCGCCGCGCAGCATGAAGGCTTTCGCTCGAACTTCGCCGAAGCGGACGATTTCGACCACTGGTACATGCGAAGGCGCATGGGATCAGACCCCAATGTCGCCATCCTCGCCGTTCTGGAAGAGCCATTCGCCACACGTCAGGTCGGCGACGAGATCTGGTATGTCTGGCCAGACCTCTCCGTCCTTCCGCCCGAGACACTGGTGTCGGAACGGCTGTCCTTCCTCGACCGGGAGCGTGTCAGGCGGCTCCTCGGCGAGAGCGGGATGCAGCGGCTGGCCGAGGGCGAACCCTGGCCCGGTTATCGCCTCGCCGTCAGCGAAACCGGCCGATGGGTCTATTTTCTCGACGGCAACTGATGCAAGCCTTCCACCCAGATATTCGTAACGGGAGTTCGACATGACAGAGGTTCACGGCGCAGCAGATGCGGTTTCGAGACTTTCAGGCTGGCGGGTCTCCGGCGCGGGGCGCGATGCCATCGAGAAGCGGTTCACCTTTGCAGGCTTCAGCGAGGCCTTCGCCTTCATGGCCGGCGTCGCCGTTCGCGCCGAGGCGATGGACCACCACCCCGAATGGAGCAATGTCTACAACCGCGTCGACATCCTCCTGACCACACATGACGCAGGCGGTGTGACCCAGAAGGACATCGACCTCGCAACCACCATCGACAAGCTCGCGGAGAAACTCTCATGACCGGCCGCATGAACGGAAAAATGGCGCTCGTAACCGGCGGCGCGCAGGGGCTGGGCGCTGCCATCGGCGCGAAGCTCGCCGAAGAGGGGGCGAAACTGGCCCTGTCCGACATCAATCTCGAAGGTGCGCAGGCGCAGGCCGCCGCACTGAACGAACGCCACGGCGCCGGCACCGCCTTCGCCTATCACCACGACGTCACCGACCCGGCGCATTGGGCCGACGTCATCGCCCGCTGCGTCGCCGACATGGGCGGGCTGAACGTTCTGGTCAACAATGCCGGCATCGGCTCCCAAGGGACAATCGAAACCGAGACCTACGACACCTTCCGCCGCGTGATGCGGATTGACGTCGACAGCATCTTCCTCGGCTGCCAGGCCGCCATACCGGTGATGAAGGCCCATGCGCCCGGCTCGATCATCAACATCTCCTCGATTGCCGGCCTGATCGCTGCGCCGCCATATCTGTCCTACAACACGGCCAAGGCGGCGGTCTGGATGATGACCAAGTCGATCGGCCTGCATCTGGCGGAAACCGGCACACGGCTGCGCTGCAATTCGGTCCATCCGGTCTTCATCGACACCCCGATCCTCGACCCGCTGCGGGAGATGCTCGGCGCGGAGAAGGCAGATGCGAAACTCGCGCGCCAGATTCCGCTCGGCCATCTCGGCGAGCCCGATGACGTGGCATATCTTGTGCTTTACCTCGCAAGTGACGAAAGCAAGTTCGTGACGGCAGCCGAGTTCAAGGTGGATGCGGGCATTTCGGCGCGCTGACGTCTGTCCCGCTCAAAATCGGGCAATCCGAAGTCGGTAAAGCCAACGGTGTCACGGCGAGGAGACCGGTCCCAGCATGAAGAATATGAGCGTGAACATGGTCCGCCCCGGTGAGGTGAGCGGGGCCGACGCGGACGACTGGCGCGCGCTGCAGGCCGGTGACGTCTCCTATGCCTCGCCGCATCTTGGTCCGGACTATGCGCGCCTGATTTCAACGATCGACGAGAACGCCCGCGTCGTCCTGGCCCGCAACGCCGCGGGTCGCCTCGTGGCCGTTCTGCCCATCACCATCCGGTCCGGACGGTTCGCGCGCGCCATCGGCGTGCCGTTCTGCGACTATTCCGGTCCCATTCTGGCGCAGGATATCGACGCCGACCTGCCCGCTCTGGTCTCCGCCGCCGGGCTTTCTGCGCTCCGCTTCAATGCCACGCCGGACCCGTTCGGCCACCTGACCCCCTTCATCGGCGCGAGCGATGGGGCCTTCGTGATGAGGGCGAACGGGCGTGACGGTGCGCAAATCCTTGAGGACCAGCGCGCCAAACACCCCAAGGCGCACAAGAATTTCCGCCGCCAGAGCAACAAGCTCGAAAAGGAGGGACGCCAGACACGTCTGGTCATGCAAGAGCCGGTCGCCGCCGAGATGGAGCAGCTTTTCACCTGGAAAAACGCGCAGTACCGGGCCAATGGCAAGCTCGACGTGCTGAACGTGCCGCTTGGTCGCAAAATCCTCGATCATCTGTTGGCCGGCAATGACCCGATCTGCCGCCCGTTCATGATCTCCTTCTACTTCAATGACCGCTTTGTTGCCGGTGAGTTCGGCTTCCGCGTCGCCTCGCAGTTTCAACCGTGGATCGCCGCCTACGACCCGGACGAGAATGTCACCGGGCCCGGAAACCAGCTGATGCGGGAGGCCCTTCTGCGCCTGCCCGAAAACGGTCTTGACCATTACGACCTCGGCACCGGGCATGGCGCGTACAAGAAATTCTTCTGCAACACCTTCTTCGACGTCCATTCCGGGATCATCATCGGTGCGGGCCTCGCCGGTCTTCGCCAGCGCGTTTCAGACAGTCTGATCCGGCTTCCCGCCATCGGGCCACTGACAGCCCCTGCGACGAAGCTGCGCCGCCGTCTCGACCACATCGCCGCCTGCGAAACCCGCTTTGTTGGACGCGCTGCGCTGTTCGCCGATGCGCTCATCCACCGCAAGGAAGCGCCGCCCGCAGCGCCCGCAAACGCCAACGACGACGACTGACATCCGGCAAGGCAGAGCAGCGCCGTGAAACCCGTCTGCCCTGCACCTTCAGCCCCGCACCTTCAGCGCGCCGTTGACGCCGCGGCCCGCAAGCGTGTCGAAGAATGGCCATTCCACCGGGCCGGAATGAACACCCAGGCCGGCGGGGCAAGCCCGGCCAGGCCGGGACCGTTCGCCGGATCAATCCGCCAGCGCGCAAATCGCCGCGCAAACGGCGATGACAGCGCCGCCCGCGTGGCCCCCGGACGGTCGACCACGGCAATCGTCACCAGCCCTGCAATGTCCTGCCAGTCCTTCCAGCGGTGAAAATTCGCCAGACTGTCAGCGCCCATGATCCACACATATCTGGTGCGCGGCGCGTGCGCCTTCAGCGCCGCAATCGTGTCCACGGCGTAGCGTGTGCCAAGCTGTGCTTCGATGTCGCTGACGCGCATAAGTGGGTCGCGCCCGGCCATGTCCGCGGCGGAGGCGAAGCGGGCGGCGAAAGGCGATTGCGCAGACTTCAGCGGATTACCCAGCGCGGGCAGCCACCACACGCTGGAGAGCCGCAGCGCGCGCAGCGCCGTCTGCGCAACATGCAGATGGCCGGGATGGGCCGGGTCGAAACTGCCGCCGAAGAGCCCGATGGCCAGGCCACGATGCGCTCCCGGCAGGTGGATCGGCCCGGTCCTCGCCATTCAGGGCCGCGTCTGGCCGCTGCCGCGCACCACATACTTGAACAGCGTGAGCTGCTCGGCCCCGACCGGCCCGCGCGCATGGACACGGCCGGTCGCAATCCCGATCTCGGCCCCCATGCCAAATTCGCCGCCATCGGCAAACTGCGTCGAGGCATTGTGTATGACAATCCCGGCATCGACACCGCCGAGAAACCGCGCGGCCACGGCCTCATCCTCGGTGATGATCGCCTCGGTATGTCCGGAGCCATGGCGGGCAATGTGCGCCATCGCGCCCTCCACCCCGTCCACCACGGCGACCGAAAGGATGGCGGCGAGGTGTTCGGTGTCCCAGTCTTCCGGGCTTGCCGCTGTCATCCCTGCGACGATGGCGCAGGCCTGCGCGTCGCCGCGCAACTCGCACCCCGCGCCAGTGAGCGCC
>JBGSUF010000229.1:0-4551 GCA_041736285.1 Hyphomonadaceae bacterium
GCCGCGAGGCCGCCGCCGGCAAGCAGTCCGGTCGCACCCAGGAAATCCAGCGTCTGATCGGTCGCTCGCTGCGCTCGGTTCTTGATCTCACCAAGCTTGGTGAAAACCAGATCACGATAGACTGCGACGTCCTGCAGGCCGACGGCGGCACCCGCACCGCCGCCATCACGGGCGGCTTTGTCGCCCTCGCCCTCGCCGTGCGCTACCTGCGCACCGAGGGTGTGATCTCGGCCGACCCGATCAACATGCAGGCGGCCGCGATCTCGTGCGGCGTCTATCAGGGAATCCCGGTGCTCGACCTCGATTACGTCGAGGATTCCGGCGGCGAGGTCGACATGAACGTCGTCATGGCCTCGACCGGTGATTTCATTGAGGTTCAGGGCACAGGCGAGGAGCGCCCGATGACCCGCGATGAGCTGGCCGCCCTCACCGGTCTTGCAGAGAAGGGCTGCCAGGAGCTGTTCGCCGCGCAGCGGATCGCGCTTGGTTTGTGAACTGCGTGGTGGACATGTCGGGTCGCGGACACACCTTGAGGCCATAATTGTTTTCGGGTGATATGTGATGTCGATGTACAGACGACCCTCAGACCTGTCAGGGATCATCCCGGTGTTTCCGCTTGCCGGCGCGCTGCTCCTGCCGCGCTGGAGCCTCCCGCTCAACTTCTTCGAGCCGCGCTATCTGAACATGGTGGATGACGCGATGTCGGGCAGCCGGCTGGTCGGCATGATCCAGCCCTCACCTGCAAGCCGCGACCGCGCGCATCCTGACCTGTGCACCGTTGGCTGTGTCGGTCGTCTGACGAGCTATTCGGAAACCGAGGACGGGCGCTACCTCGTCACGCTGTCAGGCATTTGCCGCTTCCGCATCCTGGAAGAGATCCGGGCGGAGACGCCCTACCGCCAGGTTTCGGCGGACTATGCGCCCTTCGAGAGCGATCTGTCGGCCCCGGACGTCACGGTCCTGCCCGCGCGCGATGCCCTGATGGATGCGCTGAGGGCCTATCTGGAGCGAAATGCGCTGCAGGCCGACTGGACGCAGTTTTCCAAGACCCCGATGGACACTCTGGTCAATGCGCTTTGCGCGTCCTGCCCGTTTTCGGTGCCGGAGAAGCAGGCCCTGCTGGAAGCGCCATCACTCGCCGAGCGGGCACAGACGCTGATTGCGCTGCTCGAACTCGACGTTGCGGGCGACGACAAGGGATGGATCCAATGACCGACGAAGCCCAACCCGTTACGCCTGAAGACGCTCCGGCCGATGACGCGTCACCGCAGGCCATCGATCCGCGGATGCTGGAAACGCTGATCTGCCCGGTAAGCCGCACCATGCTCGTCTATGACCGTGCGGGCGGCGAACTCATCTCTCGCAAGGCCGGACTCGCCTTCCCGATCCGCAATGGCGTTCCGATCCTCCTTGAAGAGGAAGCGCGCCGTCTGGATGAGGGCTGAATTCTTGCGCGGCAAATGCGCCTGCCGGACTTGAGGCGCGTCTTTCCCTCCCCATATGCCTTGCGAACGGGTGATCGGCACACGACCGCCCGCGACAAAGCCCTTCAAGGAGCCGCCGTTCATCGGTGCTGCAATGCAGGCCACTCAAGCTGACCGGCGGCGGCCAAGCGAAATAAGGAAAGTCATCATGGCAAAAATCATCGGAATCGACCTCGGCACCACCAATTCCTGCGTTGCAGTCATGGATGGCTCGTCCGCAAAGGTCATAGAAAACGTCGAGGGTGCGCGCACCACGCCTTCCGTTGTGGCGTTCTCGGAGGGCGGAGAGCGCCTGATCGGGATGCCCGCGCGCCGTCAGGCCGTCACCAATCCGGATTTTACCTACTACGCGATCAAGCGCCTCATCGGCCGCACGTTCGACGACCCGACCGTTCAGAAGGACCGCGAGATGGTTCCCTACGAGATCGTCAAGGGTCCGACCGGCGATGCCTGGGTGAAGGGCCGCGACAAGGCCTATTCGCCGCAGGAGGTCTCGGCCTTCATCCTTCAGAAGATGAAAGAAACGGCCGAGGCCTTTCTCGGTGAAAAGGTGACGCAGGCCGTCATCACCGTTCCCGCCTATTTCAACGACGCCCAGCGTCAGGCGACCAAGGACGCCGGCAAGGTCGCGGGCCTTGAAGTCCTGCGCATCATCAACGAACCGACAGCCGCCGCGCTGGCCTACGGTCTCGACAAGACCGACCAGTCGCGCACCATCGCCGTCTACGACCTTGGCGGCGGCACGTTCGACGTCTCCATTCTGGAGATTGGTGACGGCGTGTTTGAGGTGCTCTCGACCAATGGGGACACCTTCCTCGGCGGTGAGGACTTCGACCTGCGTATCGTCGATTACCTTGCGGGCGAATTCAGGAAAGACCAGGGCATCGACCTCAAGAAGGACAAACTGGCCCTGCAGCGTCTGAAGGAAGAGGCCGAGAAGGCCAAGAAGGAACTCTCCACCACCTCCACCTATGAGGTGAACCTTCCCTACATCACCGCCGATTCTTCCGGCCCCAAGCACCTCAACCTCAAGCTGACGCGCGCCAAGTTCGAAAGCCTTGTCGAAGACCTCGTCAAGCGCACCGTCGAACCTTGCAAGAAGGCGCTCGCGGATGCGGGCAAGTCGGCCTCCGATATTGACGAGGTCGTGCTGGTCGGCGGCATGACGCGGATGCCGAAGATTCAGGAAACCGTGAAATCCTTCTTCGGCAAGGAGCCGCACAAGGGCGTCAACCCCGATGAAGTCGTCGCCATCGGCGCCGCCATTCAGGCCGGCGTCCTGCAGGGCGATGTGCGCGATGTCGTCCTCCTGGACGTGACCCCGCTGTCGCTCGGCATCGAGACGCTTGGCGGCGTGTTCACCCGCCTGATCGACCGCAACACGACCATCCCGACCAAAAAGAGCCAGGTGTTCTCGACCGCCGACGACAACCAGCCGGCCGTTACCATCCGCGTCTTCCAGGGTGAGCGCGAGATGGCGGCCGACAACAAGATGCTCGGCATGTTCAATCTCGAAGGCATACCCGCTGCGCCGCGCGGCGTTCCTCAGATCGAGGTGACCTTCGACATCGACGCCAACGGCATCGTCAATGTGTCGGCCAAGGACAAGGCGACCAACAAGGAGCAGCGCATCACCATTCAGGCCAATGGCGGCCTGTCGGATGCCGAAATCGAGCAAATGGCGCGTGACGCGGAAGCCAACGCGGCCAGCGACAAGGCACGCCGCGAACTGGCGGAAGCGCGCAATGGCGGCGAGGCCATGATCCACCAGACCGAGAAGCAGCTCGCCGAGCATGGCGACAAGGTCTCGGGCGACATCAAGTCGGGCATTGCGAGCGCCATCGCCGACCTGAAGCCGTTGCTCGAAACGGAAAACACCGCCGACATTCAGGCCAAGACGCAGGCGCTCATGCAGGCGGCCATGAAACTCGGAGAGGCCATCTACGCCAGCCAGGCCAGCGCATCATCGGAAGCGTCCGACGAAGGTTCGGCGGAAAGCAAGAATGATGACGTGGTCGATGCCGATTTCGAAGAAGTCGACGGCGACCAGAAGTCGGCCTGACCCCCAAGAGCAAACTCGGCGCGATCGCAAGTGATGGCGAGCGAAGACTTACTCTGGACCACAGACCACTGCTTCAGGCTGAAGTGAAACGAAACCCGGTCCTTCAGCCCGACGCAAGACATGAACAGCCCGCCGGCGACAGTCGGCGGGTTATTTGTGACCGCAGAGCGCCAGAGCGCAGCCGGAACAACACCCCGGAATCAACGAGGTGTTGGCTTGGTCGAAATCCAGTCAGCCGCCGAACAAGTGCATCAGTTCAAGCGTCCCGAAAATCGCCAGCACCGTTACGACTGCAACGCCCGCGAGCAAACCAGCGATCTGGAGCGGTGCCAGCCTGCCTCTGGAAATTCGCAGCGTTCCTGCGGCCTCGCTGAGGCGCCTGGCCGTTTGAAGTGCGCCCGGATCGGTATCGATGTCGCCGCTTTCTCGCGCGCAACGTGGGCACCGCCCGTCACGGCCAATTTCAACGCCGTGATAGATGCAACGTTTCATGAAAAGTCCTCGCCCCGTCCCCTGGAAAGTCTTCCATCCCGGTCTACGGGGAGACGATTAACTTTTCATGACGTCAGCATGTATTGATCCTTAATTATGAGTTATAAAAATACCCAAAACTTCTGTATACTGAACAGTATAGACAAACCCATTCACCCATGCCCGTCCACATTCAGGCGGCGGAGAAACACGTAGAATGCGCCCTCGCCGCCGTGTTTCTGGTGCGCAACGGCGTAGCCGGACACATGTTCCCGCGCTCCGGCCGTGTCGAGCCAGTCGAGAAAGCGCCGCTTCAGAACGCCCTCCCCGGCGCGCCCTTTGCCGGTGATGACAAGGACGCAGCGTCCACCCCCATGACGCGCGATATGGACAAACTGCTGCAGTGTCGCAAGCGCACTGACTTGCGTGTGGCCATGAAGGTCCAGCCGCGCGTGAATGGGGGCCTGCCCCCGGCGGACGCGTTTTTCCTGCCCCCGGTCGGCTGGCGACGCCGGCCGGTCACCCGGCTTGCGC